>CALEZK010000600.1 GCA_937928585.1 uncultured bacterium
GTTATTTTATAACATGAAATTCAATCCATTATATCGGTATATACGGATTTTATATGGTAAACAGGTCTCTATGTATTCGGACAGGCCCAACCCAGAAGGCAATTCAGAACTCCACCAAGTCAGCACACCGGCTCCAGGTTAACGCTGGGGGGTTCACTCTGATAGAGGTCGTGGTTACCACGGCGATTCTTTCTGGCGTATTTGTTTTGTTGGTTGGCGGACTCATCAACATAGCCGAGATGAATGGAATCTCGGAAGACCACACGCAGGCAACGGCGCAGTTGACCAATACCCTCGAGGCGCTTCGCGGCTTACCGCTATCGGAGCTTCTCGCTTATAAACCCGTCGACATGAGTAAATTGGGCGCTACAGCGTCTATGTCGCTTGTGTGTATCGGCGCGAGTGGCGAAGTAATTCCGCTGCCGATAACAGAAGCTAAAGTTGCGGAGAGTCTGCCAAACCCGCTTGAGGTACGAGCAACGGTCCTGTGGCGCGATATGCGCGGCCGACCGCAGGCACGAACTGCCGGTGCGATGTACAGGAGGTGATCTTGCGGGAACAAGACGGTTTTACATTACTGGAATTAATGATTGTGATGGCGATCATGTCGATTGTGATGATTAGCCTGTACACGCTTGGCACGAACATGCAACTTGCCGCGGCCACCACGGACGCACGCATCACGTCTCAGGACGACGTGCGCACGGGGATGCAATTTATTGGCCGTGAGTTGCGTCAGGCAACGACGGCATCTTTGGGGGCGAACAAGCTCCCGTCCGAGACTTTTTCATATCAACGAGTCGCGGACTTGGACAGCAACGGGTTTCCGGTCAACGCGAGCAACCTCATCGAGCTCACGCCTACCCGAGTCATCACGAGAGATGTAGATGATCTGAACGATGACGGACGCACGCTGGATCAAGTTGTGCTTGTACAAGAGAAGATAATCCGCGTGATTGCGAATGGCGTAGTCCTCGATGAAGACAAGGATGCGAATGGCATACTTGATGAGGGGGAAGACGCGAACCGTAACAACGTTCTTGATCGGGGACTGTGGTTCGAGTCGGTAGGGAACGGGGTGCTTGTGACGTTACAGTCGCAACGCGGATCCGGGCCGAGTGGTCACGCTCAGATTTCGACAATCATGAACTTGATTGCTCCGCGGAACTGAACGATGAATGCCTCCTCCAGCAGTGATCGCGGCGCAGCACTGTTTACAGTATGCGTGTTCATTGCGGTTGCGGCATTGCTCCTGGCGGGACTTGCGGCGCGGGCTACGCAGCAGGCGCATCAGATCGATCATTATCGCGCGTTTGAGGACTGCATGCCGAGCCTTGACGCAGCTATTGCACGGAGTATTTTCGATCTGGAGAGCGGCGGCAACGGTTGGATCGGGCTTGGAAACTGGAGTCCAAGCAGCACCAAAGGCAAACTTGATCTTCCTACCTTCAACGACCCTGTTGAGCCGATGTCGTTGTCAGGCACCCCGAGCGTAGAGTACATGGCGTTCGCGAAAGACTGGGCAAGCGACGGTTTCGACAATAACGGGGATGGCGCTACCGACGATGGAAGAGAGTCTGGCGTATATACGATTTATGCGTTCGCCAAAGCACGTGGTGTGCGGAGGGCCGCCCAAGTCGTAGTGCAAGGAAGTGATATCAACGTATGGAGGAACGCACTATTCGCGGGCGACGGCAATAAGAACGGGCTTGTGACAGGAAACGTGACCGTGGCTGGCTCTGTTCATCTGCTTGGGGACGAGTTGCTCGACGGGGCGGTGGCGATTTCGCTCACCGGATCGGGCGAGATCAAGAACAATTACGGGGGCATGCCGGCCGCGTTCACAAAACGTATCCCCGGGCTTGAATATGAAGAACACGACGGCGAGAAAGTCCAAACGCTCGGGGCAAAGTTGCGTGTAAAGCGCGGACGAGTGGGAATTTCGGGTGGGGCCACGATTGGAACAAAGAACGTTGGCAATAATAAGGTAAAGGAAACCCTAGACGCTACGTTCGTTGCTGACGGCTGGACCGGAACCAGTGTCGCGAGCGATGGAGACCGTGGAGATCCCAAGAACGTCTTCAGCGACAACGGATGGGACGCTCCCTACGATATGGGGGACGGGCTGAAATTTCCCTTATTGAGCGATCCCTACCACGAGATGGCGTCTGGCGAGACATTCATCGACTCAAGTACCGGCAAAGCATACTCAACATTCGATTATTGGAAAGCCGCGTTAACGCCAGAGATTTATAAGGGCGACATGACAATTACGACGGAGAAGGACTTTTATTGGAATGCGCAACGCCCGAGCGAATCGTTCGAAGAAGCGGCGAACCGAAAACCGGGCGAAGACTATATCTACTTTAACGCGAAGACCAACATAATGGAGGTGAGTGGTCAGATCATGATCGATGGGGACTTATACCTTGGCAAGGAAAAAAAACAAGATAAGACGCTTTACTTCACCGGCCGGGCCGCAATTCTGGTCAATGGCAATGTGGATATTGATACAAACCTCTATTCCCAGAACGCCGACGGATCGCAATCAGGGAGCTTCCCTGTTGCCAACTGTCTGGGCATCATGGCAGGTAAAGACATTGTCGTCGGTCGGACCGCAAACCAATACGTCATGGGTGCCTTTTACGCTCAAGGCAAGTTTGAGTCGCTCAAGAAGACCCACATTGCAGGCTCTGTAGTTGCGAACTATTTCGATTTTGGAAAGTCCTCGCCGCTTATTTATGAAGTCCCAACGTTAGCGGATAATCTTCCGGAAGGCATGCTCGGGGTATCGAACGGAAGCTCGCTTACCCAACTGGCTTGGCGGGAGATCGGCGCGTGAAATTGATCCGATTCAAGTTTGGGTTGCGCAAGTACGGCCTCTATATTCTTTCTTACCTAAGTCCATTATTCGTGTTAGGTCTCGCTTACCTTTCAACGGAGAGCAATCCTTCGCTCGCAATCGCGAGCGTTCCGATTGCCAAAGTGCCGACGAATCGAATTCCTGTAGTTAGCCGTCTGGAACGCCTTAACATCAATGGCGACTCTCGCAAGCACGTTGTTAACAAGATTGCCGGGTACCAGTCCGCCTATTCCGAAAACCCCAATAGCGAAGACGCACCGGCTTACCTCATGGCAATCGGCAATCTGCGGTTGGAAATCCTCTCGGATTATTCCGGTGCGCTTGAAGCATTCGAGTTGATTATTTCGAGTTACCAGGAAGCGCCGCAGCGCTCTACTGCGTATTATCAAGCACTAGCCTGTTATATGCGTCTGGAGGATGAAACGGGAGCGCGCAGCCTCCTGCGGCGGATGGGGAATGAGTTCCCGGCAGGTTCCGAGGAACGCGAATTCGCTGACGAAACACTTGCTGATGGCATCCATAGTGCACTGGATTGAGAAAACATCTGGGCGCGATTCTGCCTGGCAATACTGCGTTCCGCATCGCGCAGAATACCAACGGTCTGAACTTCTGTAAATCGCCACTTCTACGCGACGGACCGACGCTTAACCCGAAAGCTCGGACACAACGCTTGGTCTGAACTTCAGCGGAAGCCGGACAGACGCACCCGTATTCGCTTGCTTGTTGAACGTTGCTTGCATGGGTATGTCGGTTTATTGACGAAGAACAAATCCGCTCTTATCCGCGCGAACAAGAACCTTAGTCAGAACGACCTCGACTGGTCGGCATTGCGCAGTGAACCACTTCCACAATACGATGTGGGCGCGGAAGAAAACGCAAAAGGCGATCACCTGTGACTTCGGGAAACACTATTGCGTCAATTCTGCAGTGCAACTGCGCCCAAAATGAAGATACTGGCCATGCCAGAAAGGCTCTTGAGATGCGCGAAAAGGAACCAATCGGAGCATACGAATTGTTCATGCTGGGCTTATGCGTCTACGTGCTAATTGCGATGGCCGCGAGCACTTTCATCTCGCTGAGCGCAGACGCACATAAGATTGTCAACGCTGTGGATACGGTAATCTGTTTCGTTTTCATCGCGGACTTCGTCTACAAGTTGACAACCGCGAAGAGCAAGGCGGGCTACTTGAAGTGGGGATGGATTGATCTGATATCGAGTATTCCAATGGTAGATTTCCTTAGGTGGGGCCGAATTGCTCGAGTCGTTCGCATATTGCGACTCCTGCGCGTTGTGCGTTCTGCAAAACGAATCGTGGCGCAGCTTGCAAAACAGCGCGGTGAAGCTACGTTTCTCGCACTTGGTCTTGCCGCCGTTGTGCTCATGGTGATTTCGAGTATTGCAATTCTGCAAGTGGAGCACGGCGAAGGGGCAAACATTAAGGATGCCAGCGACGCATTGTGGTGGGCTTTCGTGACGGTGACAACTGTTGGGTATGGAGATAAATTTCCAGTCACTACCGAGGGACGAATAATAGCCGGTGTTCTCATGCTTATTGGCGTTGGATTGTTTGGCACCTTCACCGGCCTTGCCGCGTCTTGGTTCATGGGCCCAGAAGAGCGGGAACAAGAAGACATTCTGGAAGCGATGTCGAAGCGTATGGAACGGATCGAGCGGATGTTGGAGAACTTGTCAAGACAACAAGTTGCCGAGAACGGGTAATGTGCGGGACTTTTCTAGAGCCATTTTCTCCGCTTACAAGCACTCATCTGTATTGCAGGCATGGTACATTTTCACAGGGGTGGACAACTGGGGACTGCCACATGGCAACAATTGATGAGTTACTTTCAGAGGCGGAGCGGATCCGAACTGAATACCGTCAAACAACCGATAGCGAAGCACGGGCGCGATTGTCGGCGCGATACCAAGAAATCGATCGTCTCGTCACCGACCTTCGGATAACCACTACCAAACCGAAGAAGGTTTCGAAAGTACTTGGCACTAAAGTGGTTTCGACTGATGGTCTTGCGGTTGAATTGTTGAATCTCTGCCAGTCAATTACAGCGGACGGCACAATCACTGACACAGAAATAGGCGAACTTCGCAAATGGTTGGAATCGGCAACGAAATCCGAATTACCCGCGGTCGGATTCTTACGCGACATCGTAGCACTCATCTGTCGTGATGGGAAAATCGACAACGAAGAACGAAAGCAACTTTATTCAGCAATCGAAACAGTGTTGCCAACCGAGTTGCGGAGATTTGCCAAGCAACGGAGGAGAATCGTCGAAGCACTGGAAAAAGCTGAACAGCGAAAGAAAACAGCGACCGAAAGAGAATTGCAGCGGCTGGAACGAAAGGCGTCCGTACCGTTAATTCATGCTGATTTCATGGTAGCCGGTGTCTCATACGAGGGACGAGGCGACATTGTAGCTGAACATGTTTATGAAGGTATGACCGTTTTTCTTGTGCGAGAACCTAACAACAAGTACAGCAAGTATGCAACGGGCGTTGTGCTGGACAATGGATTACAGATAGGTTACGTGCCGGAAGAGGAAGTCGGCGAGATCGCCCCGTTGCTCGATGCCGGGTATCCATACAAGGCGTTCATCAAAAAGATACTTGACAGCGGACGGGTTCCCATTCCCGTCGTTGTCGCATCTGTCTTCAACTTTGATGCGCCTGTTAACGGACTTGTTACAAAGCAGAATAATCCGCCGCCTGCCCCACCCAAGAAACGCGGCTGGTTTCGCTAAGTATCCGAAGACCTTTGGCAGGGCTTTAAGCAATATTGGCTGGTGGTTTTAGGCGTCTTTCATACGGTCATACGCTTTGCAGTCATCGGTAATTTCCGGGGATAGCGCCTAAAATTACCCTGCGGAATTGCCCGTTGCAGGAATGACCACTTACTCGGGGACAATCTCCACCATGACTTCGTTTCGCCGCATTGGGGGTGGGGTCCAGGGAGGGTTGTACTGTGCGAGGAGCGGCGCGCCCACGGTTTCAATCTTGTCGCGTTTCAGTGCTTCGAGCAGTTGCTGTTTTTTCTCGGCAGCTTTGGCGTCCGTGACGCTTCCGGAGAAGCGGATTGCTGCGTAGCGTTTCGCGGGCACTTCTACGATCTTTACGTCGGGATTATTTGGTTTTGGCAGCGTATCGATCGTGTACTTGTCGGGCATGACGAATGCAACGACTCTGGCATCCGGTGTGTTTTGTTGCTCCAGCACCGGGGCGGTCATCTCGATTTTTTCCGAGCGGACTTCCCGCTCGAGCACGGGTGCTGTCATTTCGATATTCTCGGAGCCTGCGGCGGCGTCACCCGTCACTTTCGTGTTGTTTCCGAAGATGTAATCGGCCAGTTTTCGAAAACCGCCATTCATGGCGTCGCGGAATTCGCCATTCATGGTGACCTCGGCGACGATGTGAGGGGCGTATTGGCGCACTTCATAGCCGTCGTGTTCGGAGATGACCTCATACTTCGGGGTTTCAATGCCCGCCACGGAAATGACTCCGACTGCAATCCAAATGCTCAAACCAGCCATGAGCAAAACTCCTATTGTGACCAGTAAATAAAACCATTTGCTTCTTCGCTTCATCGCGTTCCATCCAAAGGGTCCTTCACTTGGACCGGTACTCCCTCAGCAAGTCTTGGAATTGGTCCAGGCGTTCCACGCAGCGGATTCCCAGTCGTGCTGCATTCTCCTTGACGCTGACCGTTCCTGCACCGCCAACAACAATTTGCACCCCGCTTGGGAGCGAGTCTCTAAGCGTCGCCAGTTGGTCGTGAAGTTCTTGTTCGATGCCAAGCGTCGATACGCTCAACGCGACCACAGCCGCTTGCTTTTCAGCCGCCGCCATGGCGATCTCGGCTACGGGCAACTCCAATCCAAAGTAGTAGGCGCGCCACCCTTCCATCACCGCCGCGACCGCGGATATCAGGATGCCAATTTCGTGGCGCTGACCCGGCAGCGTGGCTAGGACAATGCCCGGGCCGTCTGAATCACTCCAGACCGAAGTATAGAGACGTTCCAGATGGGCGCGGACGCTTGATGTCGCCATGTGTTCGTGTGCTATTCGAAGTGCGCCTTGATGCCACTGATTCCCCACCCACTGCATGAGCGGTGTAACCACGTGTTCGAGCACTTCAAGGCAACCCAACCGCGCCGAACTTTGCGCGAGCAGGGTGTCGAGTTGATCTCTATCCATGCGTTGCACGGCGGCACGGCATTTCTCCAGGAGCTCGGTCCACGGTTGCACGGACTTCTCATCGTTTGATTCCGGGGAAACTTCCGCGGCTGTTGGCTCGAATGTGCCGCGCACAATTCTGCGAAGTTCCTCCTCGGGCAACTGGGAAAGTTTGCCTATGGAGTACCCCGCCTCTGTGGCGCGCCGCAACAGCCGCAGTCTGTCGATCTGCGCATCGCTATAAATGCGATGGCCGGACTCCGTTCGCTGCGGTTGGATTAGGGCGTGGCGTCCCTCCCACTTTCGAATGGCGTGGGGCGTCAGGCCGGTCATCCGCGCGACGTAGTTTATTGGGTATTTCGGTTTATCTTGATCCATGCAATTCGTTCTTCGCAGTTCGAGCAGCGCCAGGGGGCATCTGCATTATAGTTCCAAAGCCCTTCTGAATCCGCGCTCGACCGGGACTTACGCTCGAAGCATACGGGAGCCAGCACGTTGATGCTGGCTCCCGCAGTAATCAACCAACTCGTCATGCAGTCACCGTGGCCTGACTAAGGGACGAGCACGGTATCGATCACGTGAATCACGCCGTTCGATGCCATGAGATCGGTCTGCGCCACGCCTGCCGATCCAATTTTCACGCCCTTCAGCGCGCCTTTGTCATCCTTCTCCACTTTAACCGCAAGGCTTGCACCGTTCACCGTCTTGGCTGTCGTCACGGAAGCAACTTGTTCCGCCGTCACGAGGCCTGGCACAACGTGGTAGGTGAGGATCGCGACAAGCTTCTCCTTGTTTTCCGGCTTCAGCAACGATTCCACCGTGCCTGCCGGCAGTTTCTTGAACGCCGCATCGGTCGGCGCGAACACGGTGAAAGGTCCATCACCCTTGAGCGTCTCGACCAGGCCCGCCGCCTTCACTGCGGCCACCAAGGTACCGAATCCATCCGCACTTGCAGCCAGATCGACAATGTCCTTGGGCAGCAATACTGAATCCACGACGTGAATGACGCCGTTTGAGCAGAGAATATCCGCCTTTGTAACTTTCGCGGCGTTGATCTTGACGCCATCGGAACTGTCGATGTTGAGTGACTGCCCCATGAGCGACTTCGCCGTCTTCAGCCCAGCGACTGCGCCGGAGTCCACCGTTCCATCTACGATGTGATACAGGAGCACGGTGCGCAAGCGGTCCGGGTTCTCTAGAAGGGCGGAGACCGTGCCAGCGGGGAGTTTGGCGAATGCGTCATCCGACGGCGCAAATACGGTCAGCGATCCTGCCGCGCCGAGTGTCTCCGAGAGGCC
>CALEZK010000601.1 GCA_937928585.1 uncultured bacterium
CGCATGGGATTGCGCGCCGACATGGTGAGCCAGTATCTCTCCGAGGAATCGCAGCGCCGCGGAACCTATGAGGGGCGCATTTTCCGGGAGAAGGCGATTAAGGTCGTCATGGAACACGCGAAGGTCACGGACAAGGAAGTCCCCCGTGAGGAGCTTGAGGAGCAAGCAAATGACGCAAATGCGTAATCCCATGGACGTCGTTAAAGCCGTCACGATTTATGAACAGACGAGCCGGGGTGAGCGCCCCTACGACATTTATTCGCGGTTGCTTGCAGACCGCATAATTTTCCTGGGCATGCCCATCGACGATTATGTCTCGAACTACATCATTGCGCAGATGCTTTTTCTCGAAGCCGAAGATCCTGACAAGGACATTCAGCTTTATATCAATTCGCCGGGTGGCAGCGTGACCGCTGGTCTGGCAATTTACGACACCATGCAATACATCAAGCCGGACGTGTCCACGATTTGCCTGGGGCAGGCGGCCAGCATGGGCGCTGTGCTTATGGCGGCGGGGAAGAATGGCAAGCGCTTTGCTTTGCCCTATTCCCGCTTTTTGCTGCACCAACCCATGGGCGGGATCCAGGGTCAGGCCTCGGACATCGAGATTCAGGCCCGCGAGATTGTGCGCATTGGTGAGATGATGGATGAGATACTTACTCGGCACACCGGCCAATCCCTGGATATCATCCGTCGCGACAGTGATCGTGACTTCTTCATGGGGGCCGATGAAGCAAAGGCATATGGTATCGTAGATGAAGTGCTTAAACGGTAGGTTTCGGGGCAAACCGTTTGGGGCCTTTGCGTATTAACACTAGTGCTGGAGTAATTTTCGGCCGTGTATACTTGCGCGGACGGTTCGATGGCGGGCAGAATAAGGGTACGGCTATAGTGCAGCTGGCTCGGGCGATGGAGAAAACTGTTGACAAGCCTGCCCTTAAACTGCTATAAAATCGTCGAACTTGGCCGTTCGTAAGGGAGGTTTAGTATGGCCCCTCAGCGTAGCCGTGGCGATGTGCACACCTGTTCTTTCTGTGGCAAACGCCACGATGAAGTCAGTAAGCTCATCGCAGGCCCCGATGTTAACATCTGTGACGAGTGCGTAAACCTGTGCAGCGAGATTGTCGCTGAAGACAGGGCCCGAAAAGGGGTCTCCCGCAATCTTCGCGTTCCCAAGCCGGCGGAGATAAAAGACTTTCTTGACCAGTATGTAATCGGTCAGGATCGTGCAAAGCGAATCCTCTCAGTTTCTGTCCACAATCACTACAAGCGTATTGCTTCCGGCGGTGAAATCGACGGCGTTGAGATTCAAAAATCCAACGTCTTGTTGATAGGCCCCTCCGGCTGCGGTAAAACGCTCTTGGCGCAGAGCCTTGCCAAGCTGCTCGACGTTCCCTTTGCAGTGGTAGATGCCACGACCCTGACCGAAGCGGGTTATGTTGGCGACGACGTCGAAAACGTAATTCTTAAATTACTGCAAGCCGCAGACTTCGACCAAGGCCGCGCTGAGACTGGTATCATTTACGTCGATGAGATTGACAAGATCGCGCGGAAGAGCGATAGTCCCTCGATAACGCGAGATGTATCAGGGGAAGGCGTACAGCAGGCGCTACTAAAGCTTTTGGAAGGAACTGTCGCAAATGTTCCACCTCAAGGCGGCAGGAAACACCCGCAGCAAGAGTGCATTCAAATTGACACCACCAACATTCTGTTTATCTGCGGTGGCGCGTACAATGGCCTCGAAAAGATCATCGAGAAGCGCACCCGCAAGATGGTGATTGGCTTCAATGCAGAGATTCAAAGCCGCAAGGATCGGAAAGTTGGCGAATACCTGGAGATGGTTGAGCCGGAAGATCTGATTAAATTCGGGATGATTCCTGAATTTACCGGTCGCCTTCCAATCATTGCCACCTTGAATGAATTGGGACGCGACGAACTGATCCGCGTACTTGTCGAGCCACGAAATGCGATTCTTCGTCAGTATCAGAAACTCTTCGAGTTGGAGAACGTGAAGCTCCACTTCAAGGAAGAAACGATTGAAGCAATCGCGGACCTGGCGATACAGAAAGAGACAGGTGCCCGAGGATTGCGCAATATACTGGAAGAAGCAATGCTCAGCATCATGTTCGACATTCCGTCCCGCAAGGACGTCAAGGAATGTATCATTACGCCGGGCGTGATTCGCAATGGCGAAGAGCCGCTTCTGGTGTACGAGCACGAAGACTTCAAAGGGCTCAACACGGATCAGGGGCGCTCAGCGCTCGCATAGCCCATCCAGAATCGCCACAATCCCTCGATATTTGGGCGCAAGAGGGTTTTGCCGCGTTCAGCCGGAAGGAGTAAACCTCCTTCCGGCGCGGCTTTTTTGTAGCGCAGAAGAAACTACCGAGAGAAATGCAAGGCCCTTACGCGTTACGATGTATTCATCGGAGTTGTTCTATTAAGC
>CALEZK010000602.1 GCA_937928585.1 uncultured bacterium
GCGCTATGTGCTGGGATCGCGGGTCGGCGATCACAATTACATGGTCGGCGGAATGGGCACGCAGAGCGACAAAACGCCGGAGGCGGTCGAGGCGTTTGTTCAGATCTTCGACGCCATGCCGCTTTCGGAAGACCGATTCGCCATCTCGAAGTCTTCGCTCATCAACAGCTTCACGTCTTCCAGAATCGGGTTTCGCGGCGTGATTGATTCGCTACGCGCCTGGGAACGGTTGAACCTGCCAGTTGACCCGCGGCGCGAACGCTACGAGCAATCGTTGAACGCCAGTAGCGAAATGTTATCCGAGTTTTATTCCGCGCAAATTAAGGGCAGGCCAAAACTGATCACGATTGTCGGCGACAAGTCGAAGATGGATGTTGGCCGGATTGAAAAGTTGGGCACGATTCACGAGATTACCGAGGACCAGATCTTCATCCGGTAGCAGGGCGCTTATTTTTCGCTGTAGGTATTGAGCGTGCTCGCCTTCTTGACCGTGGGGGCTGCCGGGGCTATTTCCAGGGTTTGCTTCGCGAAATCGAGGCTGAGCGTACCTAGACATTTTTGGCAAAGTCGCTTCGTCGAGCTGATCGCCGGCGCGCCGCATTTGCCACAGGTTGCCATGGAAGTTCCTTCTACTTCCACGCGTCCGGATCTTATCAATCGAAGTATGAATTCAAGCGGTACTGCCGTTTCTTCGCTGACTTTTTCGGCAGTATGTTTCGTGTGCTGGGAGATATGCTCGCGTACCCGTTCGTAATATTCTTCTTCAAGTAGTTCGCACGCTGGACATACGTCCGCCCGAAATTTGTGAAACAGCTTCTTACATGTAGGGCAACTTTTCAGTGACATTCGGTCCTCCTCACGCTTCCGGCCATTCGAACGTAATCGAATCGTCCTTAATCTCAAGATTTCCGCGGACCCCTGCCTTCAGCACGACACCGTCTTCTCGACCAATGTTCACGCCAGCCGTCCACGCGTAGACCGGCTTCATTTCGGGGCCGTTGGTGGAAGTCGGCGCCAAGGGCGCAGTCTCCCGTCGCGGATAGGTCACGCGGATCCAAACCCGCTCGCTTACCGCCGCGCCGAGATCGGTGCGGCCCTTGTCTTTCGCGACAACCTCCAACTGCGATCCAGGCACGAATACAAACTGATCTTCGATTCCTTCCGAGCGCAGAACGTTGTCCTCAAAAGGTCTTGTCAGAATTTTCTTGCAAAGATCGCGCCGCGCTTCCTGCAGCACGGTGGGGTCGGAAGATTCAATGGCAACACGGCGCAACCGATCGGACATCCAAGCCGTGAGCCGAATGATCTCGTCGCAGTTGCCGTCCTGATAGGCCTTCGCGAATTGCAGCGCGGCTCCGCCATCCAAGACAGGCGTTTCGACGAGTACGGTTGTGGCCGTCTCGGCAAGTTCAGCTTGCTCGGCATGGACGGTAGCGGCATCGTCGGGCTTCGAAGAAAGGGTGTACGCCGCGCACGCGACCACGATCATGACCGCAGCAACTGCGAGCACGCTGTACTGCATGGCATGTGTCTTGACACTACTCACGGTAGTAATCTTAGGGTTTTACGGGCTTACTGTCAATATTTAATTCCTGTATTTATAGAAAAACGATTAAATCGCTACTCCGCGTGCGCGAGCCGCTTCCAGAATCGGCGAAACTGGTTCTGTACAAGGTGGACCAGGAACGGCCGGGGATCATGCGGGGCGACTTCCAGCATGACGAAGGTCACGTCGTCGTGGGTGAGGGTCTCGGACTGGGCGAATGCCCGAAGGTCGGCGAGCAGGCGGTCTGCCGCAGCGCGGATTGGCTCGGCCACGGTTTCGTTCAACGATGCGATGAGGCGTTCTTCACCAAAGAGTTCGCGGGTCGGCGACATGGTCTCGGTGACGCCATCCGAGTAGAGGAATAGGCGCGCGCCTTCGCCGAGCGGGTTCGACGCGAACGCGTATCGCGTTTTTGGCGACACGCCGAACGGCAGGTTGGACAGACTCGCCGCGGGCACCGGCTGCACGACGAGCGGCCGCCAGACAGGGTCGCTCTTGCGATGGATGAGCGCGGGCGGGTGGCCGGCGTTGCAGTACCGAAGTTCGGAGCGCAGTGCGTGGTAGTTGATGCACACCGCCGTGGTGAGCGCTTCGAAGCCGAAGGAATCGGCTTTACTGTTCATCGCGGCGAACACGCGGGACGGGTCGCGCCGTTCCATGTTGCCGCGCATGACATCGTGCAGCCAGCCGCTGATCTGCGCGACCTGTTCGCCGTGGCCGGCGACATCGGCGAGACAGAGCCGGCCAATCAATCCGGATGAGCATGCGGTCGCGTAATAGACGTCGCCGCCTTTTTCTCCGCCGCAGGCGTTGGAATAGATGACCCCCTTCAAACCGGGGATGACGAGATCGGCATTGATGTTGCCATTGCCGCCCCACACTTCGGTGCAGATGAGTTCGTGTATCGCCATAACGCTTTGATTCTACACCCAAAAGCCGGGGATTTGCGGTGGTGCTTCAGTTGAATGCGTGGTCGCTACCGGCAGACAATCTACCACCTTCAAGTCCGCATACCGGGGATCCACTGTAATGATGCGATTTTTTGTGCTGCTCCTGATCACGTCGTTGTTCGCGTTGGCTGATTCCGGTTCGTCGTGGCGGTGGTACCTCGGCGACCTTGAACGGACGCATTACTCCCCCCTCGATCAAATTAACAAAACCAATGTGGCGCAGCTCGAACAGGTCTGGGTGTATCGCAGTGGCGGCGAGGCGCAGATTCAATGCAACCCGATCATCGTCAACGGCCTGCTGTACGGTGTATCCGCGCAGCGGCATATCTTTGCGTTGAATGCCGCGACGGGAAAAGAGGTGTGGAAGTTCGACCCGGCGGATCAGCAAGCGGCTGCTTCGGTGTTGCGGGGCGTTCAGTATTGGGAATCGGGTCGCGACAAACGCATCATGGCCGCGTTGGGCCACTATGTGTATGCGCTGGACGCGCGCACGGGCAAGCGCATCGTGGAGTTCGGCGACAACGGCGCGATTAATCTCAAGGATCACTACGATCGCGATGTGTCGAAGCTGTCGCTCGGCGCGACCACTCCCGGCGCAATCTATAAGGACATCATGATCATGTCGGTGCGGGTGCAGGAATCGCATCCGGCGGTGCCGGGCGACATCATGGCGTTTAACGTGCGCACGGGCGAAAAAGTCTGGGTGTTCCACACGATCCCGCGTCCGGGTGAGTTTGGGCATGAAACGTGGCCCGCGGACGCGTGGAAAACCGCGGGCGGCGCGAACTGCTGGGGCGGCATGAGCGTCGACGAAAAACGCGGCGTGGTTTATATCCCGACGGGGTCCGCGGCATACGACTTCTACGGCGCGGATAGACACGGCGAAAATCTGTTCGCGAATTGCGTGCTGGCGTTGAAGGCGGAAACGGGCGAACGCATCTGGCACTATCAGATTGTGCGTCACGATTTGTGGGACCGCGATCTGCCAGCGCCGCCGAACCTGGTGACGGTTGTGCATGACGGCAAGAAACGGGACGCCGTCGCGCAGATCACCAAATCGGGCTACGTGTTCGTCCTGGATCGCGATACGGGTGAACCGTTGTTTCCGATGGAGGAAGTGCCTGCGCCTCCGTCTGATCTGCCCGGCGAAGTTGCGTGGCCGAGTCAACCGTTGCCGTTGAAGCCGCCACCGTTCGCGCGGCAGACATTTCCGCTGGAGGAAGTGACCACGCGCACACCGGAGGCGCACGCGGAAGCACTCGAACGGCGCAAGCGCCTGCGGTGGGATGGGCCCTTCACGCCGCCGACGTTGGAAGGCACGCTCATCATGCCGAGCTTCGATGGCGGCGGCGAATGGGGCGGCGCGGCGGTGAATCCAAAAACGGGGATCATGTATGTGAACGCGAGCGAGATTCCGTGCATCGTGTCGATGTTCGACGCGTCGGACGGGGCATCCAAAGCGGATTCGCATGGCAAACGCATCTATTCGCAGAACTGCGTGTTCTGTCATGGCGTGGACATGAAGGGCGATCCGATTCGTGTGTTTCCGCCGCTGAAAGATTTGCAGAAGAAGTACACGATGGAACAGATGGCGCAACAGATCAAAAACGGCAAGGAGCGCATGCCCGCGTTCGGCTATTTGAGTCAGGCCGATATGGACGCCGTGTTGAAGTACATTTGCGGACTCGAAGACGCGGCAGCGAAACGCGAGGGCACGGAACAACCAGCGCAAGCGCCATCCGCAACGGACGGCAAACCGTGGTTCAACCATAGCGGGTATACGCGCTTTGTTGACAAGGATGGGTATCCCGCGATTACACCACCCTGGGGGACCTTGACCGCGATCGATCTGAACAAGGGCGAACACGTCTGGCAGGTGCCGCTGGGCTTCAACCCCGAACTGGCCGACGCGGGATTAACAAACACCGGCACCGAGAACTACGGCGGACCCGTCGTCACTGCCAGCGGATTGATCTTCATCGCCGCAAGCAAAGACGCGCACCTGCGCGCCATCGACGAACGTACGGGGAAAACGTTGTGGCAAGGAAAACTGCCGTTCGCAGGATACGCAACACCCAGCACGTACATGATCAAGGGCCGGCAATACGTCGTAATCGCCGCAGCCGGCGGCAAACTCGGAACCCCGTCCGGCGATGCCTACGTTGCGTTCGCGCTGCCGCGGTAAGGATGCGCGGCACTCCCTTGTGGTGCAGGCGTCCTCGCCTGCCGATAAAAGTGATCGTATGCAGCCGAGACGGCCGCACCACAATCTCTCAATTAGTTTTTGTTAGAGCCTCGAAGTTCGCAACGAAGATCAATCCACGCTTAGTTTGGTTTCAGGCTTTCGCATGGGAACGCGAAACACTACACATTAACAACCCGTAGCCGGGCCTGTTTGCGGGAACGGGGTTTCGGGTGGACGACGATCTCGATGTCCTGCCCGAGACGGTTGAGCATGCGGAGCAATCGGTCGGTGGAGAAGCCCGAGAGTTTTCCGTTGTGAAGCGCGGATATCTTCGCCTGATCGATGCCCAGCGTCACGCCCGCCTCAGCCTGCTTGAGACCGCGCCGGGCAATAATCGTGTTGATGCGCGCGGCAAGTTCGGCCTTGACCATCGCGACCTCTGGATTCGGCAACCCGATGTCGTCGAAGACATTGCCAGCGCTTTTTGTAAGGGCTATTTTCTTGGTCATTAGCGTACAGGCCTCATTCGTTGTCTACTAATGTGTACATCGACAAATCCTCCATCGCGCGGGCGCTTCGGAACGAGTACAATTGTAGGCATATTACACGAGGATCGGTAATCCACGTGTTGCCAGCGATTAACCTGAGTTTGTTATTTCCGCGCCTACGATTTGCACGCCCGAGGAGATGATGTATGAAGACGAAACAATGGACTGATCCGATCGTGGATGAGATACACGACATCCGCAAGAAAATGGCGGAAGAATCTGACTACGATCTCGACAAGTTCGTCGCACGTCTCCAAGAATCGCAGAAACTTCGGGGAGACCGCGTGGTCACGCGCCCTCCTCGCAAATTGAAGAAGCCGTAGGCGTTGGTGTCGAGCGCGATTTCTTTTACCACTGTTTCTCATATGCCAGTTCAAGGGCAAGGGATTAAAGGTCAATAGCAGGGGTGTCGACAACCCAGGCATGCGCGAGGCGGATGGTAAGCGCGTTGGTGATGATGTCGAAGTATCGCTACGACTGGGTTACAGGAAATCATCGATAAAGGTGCACTGGAGACCGGCGAGTCCAACTGGCTCCATGATTTAGTTTGCAGTCCTGTTCCTTTTTGTCTATCCTAAATCTGATACACTACTAATCTACTGAGTGCCGCTAATGGCTCTGATCTACGACGCGACTAAAGGTGATTTTGGCCTCGAGTTTTCCTTCCATAAAGGAACCGATAGGCCCGCGGATGTATTTCAATCCATTGCAAAACTGATCCGCGCACTGGAAGAGAACGACCGCGACATCGCTCATGCAGTCGACTACGACCTTGATCCAAGACTTGTCCTCCAGACGCTCGAGACAGGTTCACTAAAAGTTTGGTTTGCGACAGCGCTACGTGCGATCCCCGACGAAGGCCTAAAAAACCTCGACTGGAAGAAGGCGATTGGAGCGCTATTGGTTAAGGTCAAATACAAGACTATTGAATGGCTGGAAGGAAAACCCACGATACGAGATGTATCTGAGATTGAGGAACTGCGAAACGAGATATTGCGGCTTAAGCACGAAGTGGAACGCTTGCGGCAAATGCCGATAGAAACCTCCTTGCAGCTATCTGTCGTTGTTAACATCGTGCAGCGGATTTCTATCTCGTTAGCGTCAATACCTGACGATCAGAACGTCACATTTGCATCGCCTGAAGGCACACTGCGCGTAAATACCGCGTTTTCAGTTAGCGATGAACAGTTAAGAGAAATACTGGTACGCACACACCGAGTTCACCGAGTGCATGTGCCTCTTGTTGTCAAGCGTCCAGACTATCTTGGTGTATCTATGTGGGACGTCATTGAGAGCGGTCATTCAGTTAAAGCAAAGATTATCGATCAAGATTGGCTGGAACGATTTCACAATCGAGAGGTATCGCTTCTACCTGGAGACGCGCTCATGGCCGGATTGCGCATCGACGCCTATTTTGACGAAGAGGGAAATGTATTTGAAACCAAATACACTGTCGAGAAAATTGAAGAGGTGGTAAAGTTTAACTCTGTACAACTTGAAATGTTGGCCAACGATGAGGGCGAGTCCAATTCATCCGCATGCAACTCGGACGAAGTAACGACGTGATGGTGTATCGAGTGCGCGTTAGTATTTGCTTCAAGCTATTGCTTGAGAACGAGAAAAATACATTGATGCCAAGGTGCTAGGTCGTTGGCATGCAGTTTGCTGCATCTGCCGAATCAAGATTTTCAACAGGTCTATAGCGGAAATTGTCTCGTGCGCGCAAAAGCGACGCGAACTTGACTTGCGGCATCTTTAAGTGCGCATGTATTGTAACGCATAGATTGAAAGTCCTTTGTCGAGGCAACATGCAAGATGAAATTTTTCCGTATAAGCTTTAAATCGTACTTGGAAACGGCCAACCAAGCAAAGTAGCACCAAATGATTGCGTGCATATTGAGGTGTTAGATGAGTATGCCAGTTACTGGCTCAACAATACGTGCTTATTGCGATTGCGCGAATAAGAAACGGGATGAATCATCTCCTGTGATTGCGGGCGCTATTGAAACGACCTGGATATGCAAGTCAGAATATAAAGATACCGTTAAATCGGGAGTTTTTTCGTCGATAGGCCGTTATCGATATTATTGGGAATGCTTGAATTGTGGCAAGAAACGCTTAATCGGAATCTGGGACAATGAGGGCAACTGTTGGGGCACATGACCAAGATCTTATTTATCAACAAGTAAACTTCGGTGCTCGGCCGAGCCTGCAATGCGCGGGTCGAGGGGCAGCCGTGGGCAACGAGTCTTAGAGCCTCTAACAAAAGTTTTGCAAGAAGTTAAAGCATATACAGACACAACCGAGGGCTAGGAACGCCTTGTGTATATCGACGCGACGTTCGTATCGCACGCGGAGTCTACAGAATTGGTGAAGTCAGCTAATCGTGCGCTCCACGACCCATCGGACGGTTCCAAGGCCTGTGCCGTGCTTGGTGTTGCGATGGGCGATTAACGCGCCGATCCCTCGTTCGCTCAGTTTGGTTTCATGAGGCGCCGAGTGGTAGGCACGATCCGCAAAGAGATAGCCCGGCCGCTGTTTGGGTCGCCCTCGCTTGCCTCGCACGGGTGGAATGGCGTCAACGAGCGGGATAAGTTGAGTTACGTCGTGGCGGTTTGCGCCGGTTACGGTGAAGGCAAGCGGAATGCCCTGCCCGTCGGTGACGATATGATGTTTGGTGCCGAGTTTGCGGCGGTCCGTCGGATTCGGGCCCGTTTGCTGCCCCCAAAAACCGCGCGGACGCTCGAGGAGTCGACTACGACTCGGGACCAATCGAGTTGGTCCGACTTGTGGAGTTCTGCCAGCATCGTTTCGTATACGCGCTGCCACACGCCCAACTCCTGCCACTTGGCCAAACGGCGCCAGCAGGTCATTCCAGACCCGCATCCCATTTCTTGCGGAAGGTATTCCCACGGAATTCCCGTGCGCAAGACAAACAGAATTCCTGTAAGCGCACCGCGATTGGGTACGGCAGGCCGGCCATTGCTCTTGGGCTCTTTGTCCGGCGGCAAAAGGGGTTCGATGAGCGTCCACAGTTCTTCGGGCAGTATCTCGCGAGCCATATGCTCCTCCATGCAGCCCGTTGCCGTTAATCCGGACACCCTTGCGCAAAATATATATCGGAACTGTTTTCATTAACTTTAGCTTTTGTTAGAGGCTCTTAGAGTTTTTCGCCACTGCATTAAGCCTGCAAAACTGCGCTCAAACTGTTTTGCAATGTCTTGTTTCTTCTAGACGAAGATTTCAATGCGGTAAGAAAGCAAACTTGTGAAATCTCGTCGTTGTCAATCAATTTGTTCATTATCTTTGAGCTGATTGTTGCCTAGTTAAAATGCGCTTCGCATTATTCCAAAAACCAACTCTTTTGCCTGTAATTGTGTGAACAATTATACGGCCATTATACTGATCCGTGACATGCAGAGCGAAGTCGGCGGTTGAAGGCTCAACAGGAACGTTGAGGCGCCCAATCTTGTCCTGGCTTGGCAACGTGAATTCGGCCACTGGAACACCATGCTCTGCAATCACGGGGTTAGGGGTCCATATTGGAATACAAACACTGCCAATCTGTGCTTCAATTCCAATTGGGGCAAGTCTATTAACAAAAGCGCGTGTTTCAGGATTTGTCTGTAGCCCTCCCATTAAGACCATCAAATTACTATCGCCGAGATCATTTATGCTGGTTATATTTCCAGAAGACTCCCAGTCCTTTGAGTTTAGACGTATGCCTGCAACTACAAGTATTAAATCTTTTTTGTCAACGTCGTAGCGCAATGAAACATAATCTGGGCGCGTGGCTTGTCCAGATAGATCGATAGGCAGGCCGTTTATTTGAAGTACGCCTGCGTCCGTGACCTGATCTATCCAATATAGGAGTGGGCTCTTGGTAAGGAGTACATTGAACTCCAAGTCGCTCAGGTAACCATAAAGACTAGCTTGTGCTGAATCGAGCGGGGGCGCCTGGCTAAAGTTCCAGCCGACCCAAAGTAGCTGTTCTCCGTCAGTCGCTGCCTCTTGCCCAAATCTGTTTACACTTACCATGCCAATGTCGTCGATACTAGCGTCCTTCGCAAAGTCCTTAAACCAACTGGCTAAAGTATCGAATTGACCATCACTATTGTTGCATCGAAATGCGATGCGAAGAGAAATATCGTCGAAAGCAGTAATAACCCTTTCTAGCGACGTGAGTGTTTTACCGGCTAATTGAGCTTGTATATTCGTATTCTCCAGCACTAAAACTGTTCGCTTAGATTCTGCATCTAATGAATTCAGCAGTTTCTCCGCTCGTTCTTGATTCGACCTTGCCTCATTTTGCATCAGCGCCGTCTGTTTTTGCGCTGCCTCTAGCAATTCAAGTGTATTAGTAGTATTGGAATCAATTCCTGTGAGTAACTGCTCGGCATGCATTTGATTCCGCATAGACTCTTCGCGCAATTGTTCGCCCTGCAAGCTGAGTTGACCTACAATGTTATTCAAGCCCGTAGTTTGCTCGTCCAGCCTGCCGACGACCACAGCAGTTTGTTGAGATTGGGCCCTTAAGTTTTCCAACAAACGAGTATTGTATGCCTGCTGCTGCAATGAATCCGAACGCTTCTTTAATTCCTCCGCGATTAGAGCACCAACCGTTATGGTAAGGCCCGCTAATGTCAGAACTAAGACTGTTTTTCCCCATCTATTCAGCTTCGGTTTTTCTCCTTCGCTTCTCGCATCCCTAGTTTCAAATAGGATGCCAAGAATTCCCAAACCTCCACTGACGGAGACGCCTGCAAATTTTAAGATCGTTAGGATTAGATCTAATGAGATCATAGCTCTTCTGCTCCAAAGGCTGTAGTCGAGTACAGTGCTCGCACAATTCACTAGTAATTCTAGTGCTAGCCAGAATTGAATGGCAAGTACTTCACCACTTGCACGATTCACTGAGATCGACACTGCTTAGTGTCCTCGTCTTGCGAGGACGAGCCATAGAAGATTTGCCTTTTCGTTACCGCGTTCGGGCTTAGGTTTTCGTTGCGCTCTTGAGAAGCTCTGCTTTGGTCCTCTGAGCCATAAGGGCAGTGGATCGATCTCCAGTACTGAATGATCTTCGAGAAAATAATTCCGCGCGGATAAGTATCGCCAATGCTCTGGCGCGTCTACCTATCCGCGGCCTACAGGGTTGTTGTGGATGTAGGCTATCTTTTGGTCCAGCATTTCGTCGCTCTGGATGATTTGGGGGTGTGCGCCTTCCTGCCAGACTTGGTGATTGCTCTCGTCTTTGTAGCGTTTCTTTTGCAGCATGAATTGGATCAGCAAATCAACGCGACCTGTGGATCTTGTCAGGGCGATGATCTCTCTCGCGGTGTAGCTTTTGAATTCTTGAATTACTCGGCTTAGGTCTGGGGCGCTGGCGACGAGGTGCAGGTGGTTTTCCATGATCACGTAGGCGTAGAGGCGCATGTTTTTGTTGGCGCGGCAGTAGCTGAGCGAGCGGGTGATGATGTCGAAGTAAGGGCGTGATTGGAAGACGGGGATCCAATCGACGATGGTGCAGGTTAGGAAGTAGAGGGCGTCTGGTTCTACGTATTTGTAGCGGGAGCGCATGGGGGGAGTATAAGACCAAAGCGGAGCTTTTCAAGAGTGCGTTCCCAAGCGGGAGCTTGGGAACGAGGGGGGAGAAAACGAGATAAGGCCGGGGCGTGGACGCCCTGTACGGAAGCCGGAGCGTTTCAATTCGAAGAATCGAGTACGATTACGCGCACGAGCACGAAGGCTGGACACGAAGACTTTGTGGGGTTGCGGTTAGACCTCGGCTTCGGCTTCTACTATTTGTTCTTCGAAGCTGCATTTTTCGAGGGGGCATTTTCTTACGGTGGGTTTGTTTTTGCCTTTGGTGATTACGGTCCAGGGGTTGCCGCATTTTACGCAGGGGGTTGCTTTGTCGACTTGGCCGAAGAGGGTGAAGTCGCATTCGGGGTAGCGGTCGCACCCGTAGAAGCGGCGGCCTCGGGCGAGTTTGCTGACGAGGTCACCGGTGTTGCATTGCGGGCATTTGATGCCGAGTTCCATGGGCTTTGTGAATTTGCACTTCGGGTATTTTTCGCAGCCGTAGAACTCTTCGCCGCGCCGGCTTTTGCGGATCAAAAGGAAATTGCCGCAGGTCGGGCATTTTTGATCGGTCTTCTTGGGCGGTTCTTTCGGGCCGGTGTCGACTTTGTTTCCTTCCTTATCCACCTTGTGCGTGTTTTTGCATGCGGGATAGGTGGAGCAGGCGAGGAATTTTCCGAAGCGTCCGACGCGAAGGACCATCGGCGCGCCGCAGAGATCGCAGACGACGTCGGTGGGTTCGGCGCTGGCTTTTTTCTTGACGCTGATGCGGCCGTCGCACTCTTTGTCTTTGCAGGCGAGGTAGAGGCCGAAGAAGCCCTGGCGCAGTTCCATGCCTTTTGAACATTTCGGGCAGGTCGGTTCGTCGCCGACGAGTTCGGTGATCATTTTCTTCTGCGCAACGGACAATACTTTTTCGAACTCGGTATAGAACATGCGAATGAGGTCGTGCCATTCGCGCGTGCCTTCTTCGACGTGGTCGAGGTCGGACTCGAGCTGCGCGGTGAAACCGAGATCGAGAATTTCGGGGAAATTCGCGACGAGGAGATCGTTGACCTGATCGCCGAGTTCTGTCGGTTTCAGGCGTCCCTTTTCGCGCTCGACGTAGCCACGTTCGGTGATCGTGTTGATCGTGGGCGCGTAGGTGCTGGGGCGTCCGATGCCGTTTTCTTCCAGCGCGCGGATGAGGCTCGCTTCGGAATAGCGCGGTGGCGGTTTGGTGAAATGCTGTTCCGGTTTGAGTTCACGCTCGGTGCATTGTTCGCCTGCGTTCACCTTCGGCAACAGCCCGGCCACTTCCTCTTCGCTGTCTTTGCCGGTCTGTTTATCTTCGACCGTTTCTTCGTAGAGGATGGTGAAACCCTGGAACTTCATTACCGAACCCGACGCGCGGAACTCGCAATCCGCCGCGCTGATATCGATGATCGTCTGATCGAGAATCGCGGGCGACATCTGGCTCGCAACGAATCGCCGCCAGATGAGGGTGTACAACTTGAGCTGGTCGTCGTCGAGATACTTCGCGACTTTTTCCGGCGTGCGCGACGGCACAGTCGGGCGAATGCCTTCGTGCGCGTCCTGCGCACCCTTTTTGCTGTTGTAGAAGTTCGGCTTCTCGGGCAGCATCTCGGGCACATGGTTCTCGCGGATGAAGGCGCGCACTTCGTCCAGCGCTTCGTTCGCGATGCGCGTGGAGTCGGTTCTCATGTAGGTGATGAGACCGTCGGTACCTTCCTCGCCCAGCGCGATACCTTCGTACAACTGCTGCGCGAGAATCATCGTCTTGCGCGGGGAGAAGCCGAGCTTTCGCGACGCTTCCTGTTGCAACGAACTCGTGATGAACGGTGGATAGGGCCGGCGGCGGACTTCTTTTGTCTCGATGTTTTTGACGGCATACTTGGCGCCGTCGAGCCGCTTGAGGATGCTCTGCATCGTCGCTTCGTTGCCGATGACCGCTTTTTCGCCGGCGACGCGGGCAAGGCGCGCGGTAAAGGTATCGCCGCGAACGGTTTCGAGAAGCGCCTCAAGGGTCCAATATTCTTCGGGGATGAACGCGCGGATTTCCGCTTCGCGCTCACAGACCATGCGCACGGCCACAGACTGGACGCGCCCGGCGCTCAGGCCCTTCTTCACCGCCCATTGCAGGAACGGGCTAATCTTGTAGCCGACCAACCGGTCGAGGATACGCCGCGCCTGCTGCGCGTTTACGACGTTGATGTCGATCTCGCGCGGGTGCTTGGTCGCTTCGCGCACGCTGCGCTTCGTAATTTCGTTGAAAACAATACGCTGAATCGGCTTCTTGAGCTTTTCCAGGAGGGCGGCCACGTGCCACCCGATGGCCTCCCCTTCGCGGTCCGGGTCGGAGGCCAGCAGAATGGAATCCACCCCTTTCGCGGCCTCTTGCAGGGCCTTGACCGCCTTGGCGGAGTCCTTCAGGGTGACGTATTTGGGCTGGAAATTGTTCTCGACGTCCACGCCGAGATCGCTCTTCGGCAGGTCGCGGACATGGCCATAGCTGGCCCGGACGACATAGTTCGGCCCAAGAAATTTATTGATCGTCTTCGCTTTCGCAGGCGACTCGACGACGACCAGGTACTTGCTCATGGATGACCTTACTCCTTGCCCCGCCCGGTAGGCTCCCGGTACTCAACGCGCAGACGGCAGCGGGCGCAGACTATACCGCAGTCAGGCTGGTCGGGCAAGCCGGACGGCCATTTTTTTACATTTCGGGACGCATTTGAACGCAAAAACGCGTCAAAAGTACGCAAAAGAACCTAACTCCGCAAGCATTTGCAAAGATTCCGCAGCGGCACATTTTATCATAAGTACTTATATTACAGATACTTACGTGTTGGCCACACCGGCGAGGGGCCATATTTCGCGAAACGAAGGGTAGTTTTCGGGTCAGGATCGGGCTGTTGCGGGGTAACGATCGTTAGTGGAAGACGCCGCCTTCGCCGTCCATGACGCCAAAGATGGTCTGTTGCGATTCGAAATCTCGGTTACCGCAGACCACCCAGGAAATGAGGTAATCGAGCTCGTCCAACCCAATTTCGCTGTCGAAATGGTTAAGGCGATCAAGGATGGCCTCGCGCTCGATCGGGTCAAGCAAGCCGTAGAACTCAAGACGTGCCAAAGCATTACGCGCTTCCGGCGTAAGTTTGTACTCCTCAAACAGGGACAGCGATCGCGCCACCCAAGGGCGGTTTTCCTCGCGGACGGATGGCTGCACGAATCGCGGCGCGATCAACTTCATCGCGGCGTCGATATCGCGCTTGTTGTAGCCTTGGCGGGTGAGCCAAGTGCGCAATCCAGTCTCGGTAGGGACCCCGTCCGGGTATTCTTCAATTCGCCTGAGGATGACGTCGACGAGCTTCGTAATCGACGCTTTCATGCAGTTGGGCTCCACGGGGTTCATGTTCGGGGCACGCGCGTGCCCTTGCAGGTATTGTAGGGTCGGGGTGGCGCGGGTGTCAACCGTTCCAGCCCGTATGCGCACTCATTTCAAGCACGGTGGCTTGTCAACCGATCCGTAACAGGGGCGTTGAAGGTTTGTACCATAGGCGGAGCGGGTCTGTTATTAGACTGCGCAAATCGTCCTTGGTTTTCGCGGCATGGCCGGCAGCTTAACGGTTGACCACCCATCACCCAGTTGGTATACTTCGGGTTACGCGGTGGCAGCATGAACGCGCGCAGTGCTCTCCAGTGGGGGAATCGCTTGACGCGCTCGGGAGAAATCTACAGTGAAGCACCTTCGCACGATCTCGCGCACGCCCCAGCTTGCCGAGGACAGCTCGACAGACCTTTCGTTCATTCTTTCCGTCTTGAGCCTGATGCTGGGACTGTTTTCGACTTTCCTGGGGTCGTTCACGACGGCGTTTTCCGGTGTGCTTGAGGCCATCGGCGCTTACAACGAAGTGAAGAATCCGTCCGGTACATAGTAGACAATTGCTGAGGGCATCCGTCGGGGTGCCCGCCAAGAATAGAGTGGAAGCAACGCAGGAGATTGCGAAATGAAGCATATCCGCCAGATTTCCGTGACGCGCGCCAAAAAGGCGGACGCGCTGGCCGACTTGTACAACACCATCTGGCAGGCCTGGCTCGACTTCGTGTATACGAAGAAGAACCAGATTTTCGTCGTTCCCGATACGAGCACGGACTAGCCCGCCCGTTTTCGAGCTTTCGGCGTCGGGGCTTTTGCTACATGCAACCGTCCCGGCGCTATTTTTTTGCCGGACTTTGCCGAGGGGGGGGACTTGCAGCGTGCATTCCGGATCGCCAGCGTTTACCATTAAGGGAACCTGTGCCGGGCAGGCCTATTCGTATTGATTGCGGGTGATTTGGCCAACCGGCCGCATGCAGCACAATCCACATGATTTCAGGAAAATACACCATCATTCGTTCGGCTGAACCGGACGACGCGTACGCCATGTGGCGGCTCTATGATCCGAGCCGTCCGCGCTCGTTTTTGTTGGGGCCCTCGCGCGAGGTGATGATTCCAACGCAGGACGAGATGCGCGAGATGCTGGCGCGGCGCGATGTAATTCAAGGTTCGTTTTTTGCGATCGAAGATCGCGCGGGCGAAGTGTTGGGGTGTTGCGTGCTGCGGGGCGCGAAAGCGGAATCGGATTTTGCGGAAGTGGTCGTCGCGCTAACGGACGAGAGCAGTTACGATTCGCCGGTCGCGGATGAAGTGTATGAGTTTCTCAAGAAGCTTGGGTTTGTCGACAAGAAACTAAACAAGCTTGTTGCGCACTGCCTGTGCAATGAAACGGGTTATCGCGCGTTTCTTGTGCGGCACGGTTTCACGAGCGATGGCATTCAGCGGGAAATGGTGTATACCAAGGGCCGTTACTTCGATCTCGAGTCGCTCTCATTGTTTAACAACGCGCGGACAGGAGGGGGCAATGGATCTGCTGTTGCGGCGCCCTGAACGCCCGGACCTGGACATCATTGTTGATTGGATGGGCGATCCCGAGTTTCGTCACTTTCTGTTTGGCGATAGCGAGCAGCGGCCGCAGCACATGGGCCAGCAGATGCTTGGCGTGATGAGCAGCGCCCTTGCGCTGCCGATGTCGAGCGCGGGCAACCTGCTGCTCGAGGATCCGGCGCTGGGGACTGTGGGTCTCGTCATGCTGCACGAAGTAAGCTGGCGCAATCGCTCTTGTTTTCTGGGGCTTTATCTTGCGCCGACGCATCGCACGCCCGAGATCATCTCGCGCGCGATCGAGACGGTGTTTGCCTATTGTTTCGAGGAGTTGAATTTGCATCGGGCCGCGATTCGCGTGGACGCGACCCAGCCTGATTACGGCGTGGCGTGCGAACGCATTGGCGCGGTCCGCGAGTTTGTTTTTCCTGGCCACGCGATGCGCGATGGCAAACCGGTGGATGTAATTGGTTTCGGGGTGTTGCGCGTTGACTTTGACGCGCGGCGCGCGGCTACGGCGGGAGCATAGCATGGCCCTTAAATCCAGCGTTTTCATTCGCCGCGCGGACCGGGAGGATCTTGAGACGATCGTATCGTGGATGGAAGATCCCGCATTTCAACGCTTCCTCTACGGAGACCCCGCGCGATCGCCGAAGCAAATTCGGGAACAAATCGTCGGCATGCTGGGCCGATCCGCGGCGCGCACGTTGCCCGGCGGCATTTACTTCATGGCGGACTCGACCAAGTACGGCCCGGTGGGGTTGTTCAGCGTCGTCAATATGAGCTGGCGCAATCGATCGTGCAATATCGATTCGTACATTTGCGAAGACCGGCGCAACGGCATGTTCAGCACGGTGGCGTTTTATCGCGTGCTGGAATACTGCTTCCACGTGTTGAACATGAACCGCATCAACATTTACATCTACGGCTTCAATACGCGCTCCTGGCGCATATTTGAATTGACCGGGGCGAAACAGGAGCTGGTGTTGCGCGAGCACGTCGCGCGGGACGGCGAACTGTACGAGATGTACGGCTACGGCCTCATTCGGCCCGAGTGGGACAAGTTTCGCGAGTTTTTCCTGAAGCGCTTCAAGGGAATCGATCTGCAAACCATGATCGCGGATCTGAAGAGCGAGGAAGCGGCGAAGGTGTCCACCTGATGGCCGAGCAATTACTTTGGGGCCTGCTCGCGACACACATCGTGTATTCGCTGTTCGCGAATAGCAGATCGAAAAGCGAACACCCGCAGGGCCTTGCCCGCACCATACACGTGCTGTTGCAGGCGCCGCTGCTTTGGGTGTCGGTTTACATCGGCATTCATGCGGGGGAGTTTTCGCGCGAGCTTGTGTCGCCGGTATACATCGTGGCGGGGTTGCTTGCGGGGCACCTCATATTCGGGTTCTCAATTTTGTTGACGCATCTTTCCTGGCGTGACGCCTGGGCGCATTTTTTTGATTTCGGCCCGTTATGGAACTTCACGATGGACAGCCCGGTCGTATTGACGCGCTTCTTCGGCGTGGCGTTTGCGGAGGAACTGATCTGGCGCGTCGCGGCCCAGACGCTCGCGATAGAATTCCTTTCGCAATACATGAGCAACACGGCGGCGGCGGCGCTTGGTATCGTATTGATTGCGGCGGGATTTGTCGTCGTACACAAGCATTTCTTTGAAAATACTTGGTACATATCGGTTGAGTTTGTGGCGTTTGCGCTGTTGATTGGCGCGCTTTATTACTGGACGGGCAGCTTCATCCTCGTAATTATCATTCACGCGTTGCGCGATATCGAGATTGCATATCTTGAGTATCTCGGCAAAGTGGAAGAACTCGGTAGCGAAGCGGAAGCCGCGCTTGCCATCGAGCAGGCCTATCGTCCGCGGCGAATGGAGAATACATGAGCGCCACCGCCGCAGTGCAGCTCTGCGATGTAGATAAGATATTTCATACGCGCCATTTCTTCACGAAGCACGAAGAAACGGGCAAGCGCCGCCTTTATTACAAGAAAACGGTGCACGCGGTTGACCATATCTCGCTGGAGATCAAGCCCGGCGAGATTCTTGGTTTGCTCGGCCGAAATGGCGCGGGAAAAACGACGACGGTAAAGATGATCTCGGGATTGGTCAAGCCGAATTCCGGGACGGTTTACGTTGACGGCATGGATGTCGAGAAGAAGCGCTTGAAGGTGCTGCGCAAGATAGGCGTGGTGCTGGAAGGGACGCGCACGTGCGTTTGGCCGCTGACGCCGCTAGAAAACCTTTCCTACTTTGGAAATCTGCGCGATGTGAAGGGCCCTGTGTTGAAAGAGCGGAGCGCGGAACTGCTGGAGTTCATCGGTCTGAAGGACAAGATGAACGTGGAGGTGCGCAAGCTTTCGCGCGGCCAGAAGCAGCGCCTGGCCATTTGTATCGCGCTGATTACGGATCCGCCGGTGTTGCTGCTGGACGAGCCGACCACGGGCCTTGATGTGCAGAGCAGCCGCGCGATCAAGGACAAGCTGATCGAGATGACGCGTGAACGCGGCAAGTGCGTGTTGGTGACGACGCACGACATGAACACCGCGCAGGAAGTTTGCGACCGCGTGGCGATCGTTCACGATGGGAAACTGGCGGCGTGCAAGCCGACGAACGAGTTGATCGGCCTGTTTTCCGATCAGACGTATCACCTGCACGTTGATCGTATTCCGGATCTTGCCGGCGTACGCGCGGTGCCGGGCGTGCTGGCCTCTGACGCGCTGGAAGACGAGGGCACTGGGCCGCGCGTTTCGGTTCAGTTTTGCGCGGACGAGTCGGAGCGTTCTTCCGCGCTTTATTCGGTGATGGAACGCCTTCGAGGCAGCGGCGTCACGCTGCGCTCGATTAACCACGCGCAACAAACGCTGGAAGACGTGTTTCTTCGCATTACGGAAAAGACCAGCAAGAACGGGGAGAAGGTTTAGTTATGGGCTTCTTCCTGGTACTGAAGGCCGAGGTCGTCCGTTCGATGATTGTGACGCGACGATACTGGTTTGCTACGGTGACGGCGCTGTTTGTGGCGTGCGTTATGTTTTCTGCCTTTATCAATATTTTTCTGTCCGGGATTGTGGCCGGCGCCGATATGGCAGGCGTTGCCGTGGACCGGGCACTCGGATTGGTCATCGGTATTTTTGCGTTCAGCATGGTTGGCATGTTCAGCACGGGTCTTGCAGGCATGGCGCGCAGCGGCGAGCTCGAACAGGTGTATATGAGCCCGCATGGACTCATCACCAACTTCATGGCGCGGTCTACCGTTGCAACGGTCTTGAGCATCATAACGTGGACGATACTGTTGATGTTTGTGTCTTCCGCGTTTTCGGCGGAGACAGACGGAGCCAAGGCCGACGAGCAAGTTCAAACCGCGCATGCCGATGCGGCGGCTGTTGCGGAAGCTACGCCGACGGAGTCCGCGCCCGGAGCTGCAGGGGAAGATTCGGGAAAGAAAATGAAGGCGGACGGGAAAATTCACGCCGACCCCTTGCCTATGGTGGTGTTGTTCCTGCTTACGTTTTTCAGCATGACCGGATTCGGCTTCATGATTGGCGGGCTTGTGCTCGTGTTCAAACAGATAGGCCAGGTTGCGGTGATATTGCGCATGATCATGATGGGCGTTGCGTGGAAAGCGAGTGATGCGCTTTACGATCAACATTGGCTTTTGCAATGGGTCGCGCACGCGGTGCCTGTGACGGACGCGGCGATTTGCCTGAAACTGGTTCTGCTGCAAAACTACGGCACGCATATTTTCACGCACCCGTCATTCCTGTTTCTGCTTGCGAGCGTTGCCATCTGGACGCCGATCGGTTTGATCTGCTTTAAGGCGATGGAGAATTGGGCGCGTAGCAAAGGGACCCTGGGAGCGTTTTGATGAGTCGCGACGCGCTACATCGGTTTGTGGAGAGCGAACGGCGATTTGCCGTCGACCCGGAGACCTGTTTTTGCTTCGAGTGCGACGAGATCTCGTGGGATGTGCTTGAGTACTATCCGCACGCGTCGGTGAACCGCATCTATCACCTGCTTGGCGAACGCTACAGCGTGAAAGAGCTTGAGGAAGTCATCGGCGAGCTTGAGTGGCTGCGTTCGACGCGCGCGATTCTCCCCGCGCCGAAAAAGGACGACGTTCAGAAGGAAATCCAATTCGAGCGTGGCCTGAAGCGCGTTGCTATTTCGCTGCCGCGCGAGGGCACGGAAGCTGCCGTAAAGAAAAAAGGCTGGTTCAGCCAGGGCGCGACCGTGATGTCGAGTTCGGCGCGCGATATTGGCCATGACGCGATTGCTTTGTTGTTGGGCCGTGCGGGCGAGCAAAAGGAACTCGCCATCGAGTTTGTAGAAGAAGGGTTCATTCATAATCCTGAACTGGTGGCTGATTTGTGCGCACACGCGATGAAGTGCGGCAAGCTGGCAGGCAAGAAACTGACGGCTTCGGTTTTGATCCAGAACATCGAAGTGTCGAAAGTGCCGGCCGCGCTGGATGGGCACACCGTGAGCGCCGCCCTCGAGTTTACCGAAACCGCGGACATGCTGGCGCTGTTGCGTCCCTTTGCAAAAATCGCTGGTGAAGCATTTGCGCGCCTCGTCAAGATTGTGCAGCCGGACGCGCCGGGCGTGCATGGTCGCATCATCGTGCGGCCGAACCATCCGAATTTCGCGGGCGTTGTCGAGGAGCTTGAGAAACAAGGCTTCACAACAATCGATTTGGATTTGGACGGCGCATATGTGGCGAATCCCTCATTGAATCCAAGTGAAATGCTCGATGGCCTTCGCGCCACCGCCGTCTATTACGCGAAGCGGCTGCTTCAGCATAAGTACTATCGCGTCGATCCCATCGCGCCGCTTTTCTATCGGATCTACGATGGGTCGCCTTCCCGGCGCACGGATCCGGCGGGCACAAATGAATTGGCAGTCGGCGGCGACGGCGGCGTGTATCCGTCGCGGCGCTTGATGGGCGTTGAGGCCTACAAACTTGGCACCGTGATGGGTGGCGAGATTGATGAGCGCATCCGCGCGCGGTTCGACGAAGTCGGCGCTTCAACCACGGGGGTATGCCGCCGATGCTGGGCGCGCAACTTGTGCGGCGGCGGCAATACGGCAGTGCACCACGCGTTGACTGGATCGCACCGCACGCCAAGCGAACCTTGGTGTGAGGCGCAGCGTGCGTGGATGATGTCCGCGGTGAGCGCGTTTAATCTGTTGTCGTCACATGGCGTGAATTTCACGCGGGTATATCGCACCTTGACGCGGACGACGCGTCCGTCTCTTCTAACCGTGGTGCGCGCGATGTTCCGGATGACAATTGGCATGCGGCCGATTGAAGAAACAGACGCGGAGATGCTGGCCAATTGGGAGAATTGGAACCCTGCTTCGTATTTCCTGTTCACCGAAGGGGGCATCATGGTCACGACGAAGTATGATCGTGAAATGGACGCGCTGCATCCTTCCGGCGGTGAGCAGGAGATGATTCTGATCAAAAAGGACGGCACGGCGATTGGGTTGATTAAGCTGCGGCCCGATCGCGTTCCCGGCGCCGCTCAGGGCTGGCTGTACCTGCATAACGAGGCCGACTACGCGTCTGACGAGGTGCGCAAAGGTTTCCGCGCTCTGCTGCGGGAAGCAGGCGGCCAACAGTCTATCCGGAGGTTGACCCTTCCCGCGTCTGCCCAGGAAGTTGGGTTGCAGAAGTTTCTGGAATCAATTGGTTTTGCGAAAGAGGGCACGCTGCGCGAGGCACTCTTTGCGCACGACACCTATCATGACGTGCACCTGTATGGTATCGCGACCGACAAGTTGTAGGGGGATCGGGTCCTGCTCGAGGGTCTTCGCGGTTATTGGGGTTTAGTCGAGATAGGCGCTTACGCGCGAGGCGACGAGTTCGACAACGGACTGCAGTTTGTACGCACCTTCCTGGATTTGCTTTCGGGCCTGCTCGACGCGCGACTTGCGAATTTCGTCGGCGCTGCTTGCCGCGAGTCTCGCGGCGTCGGCTGCATCCTGGGCTTCGCTGCTAAAGGAAACGTTGTCTGTTGAGTCCGCAACGGTTCGGGACTCGCCACGCTTCGCTGAGCGCTCTCCAGCCGGAGTCGGCCCCGATGGGGCAGATAAACCGACTATGCCTTGTATACCAGCCATCTTCTGCTCTCCCTAGCACTTCTTCGGCGTCCATGCCTAACACTATTATCGGCGTTCTCACCTTCCAACTTTAGTCACGCAGGCCTGGCTTGATATGCTTCGGGCCTGGAAGGTTTCCGGCGATGCATTCCGCGCTTTAAGACGTTAGACTAAAAGGGGTTACATAAAATGCTGGTGGGGATCTTCGGTGGGATTGTCTCGTTATTGATTCTCGCGATCTATATTGCGAGCGTCATTTGGTCCTACACGGATGCAGAACGCCGGGGGAAATCCGGAATCCTGGTGGCGCTGCTGGTGCTGCTGTTGGTTTGGCCGGCGGGACTTATCGTTTGGCTGCTGATTCGCCCGAATGGGAGGCGAAGTTGATCCGCCACTGGATCGGGAAGTAGGCTTCCGCACTTATCTGTCATGTAACACGGCGAAGCTATCCCTTCGTTGTGCATGATACGACTTCGGGGGTGCTGTGAGTATTAACCGGGATCGGCGAAGCGCCGGTCTAATTTTATTGTTGGCCTTCGCGCTGGGCGTCTGTGTGTTTGCGGTCACGCAGATTTCCTACGGCATCGTTGAAGACCGGGCCTTGGCGCCGAGCGAATCGCTCGGTTTTGTGTCCCTGGCCATGGATATCTACAGCTACTATTCTTTCATTCACCAGGCTGCAGGCGGCAGTTTCTTCTTTCGCAACAACATGACGCACGAAACGTGCAGCGCGGCGTTTATCAACCTGCAATGGTGGCTTGCGGGGCGGTGCATGGCATGGTTCGACTGGAGTCCGCAGTTCTTGTTCATCGTGTGGCGGTTTGCGGGTTCGATTGCGCTGATGCTGGGTTTTGCTGTGTTGGCGCTGGTAACGTTGGAGAAGCCGCATCAACAAGTGGTTGCATTGCTGATGTGCGCATTCGGCGGCGGATTTGGCTGGGCAATTACGATCTTCGGCGCGATGGGTCTTCTAGATCTCAGCGACACCTTTGGGCTGCGCAATCCGGCAATGGATTTAATTACGGCGATTCATCCATTCGGACAGATCATGAAGAACCCGCATTACAGCTTGCCGCACGGCACGCTGTTGCTTTTCCTCGCGTGTTACGTAATGGGTGAGCGCTCCGGTTGCGCGCGATGGTATGCGGTCGCGGCAGGGGTTGCGGTGCTACAAGGTCTTTTTCGACCTTACGACACGATAACGATCATGGCGATGATTCCATTTTTCATTGGCGTCGAATCGCTTACGTCGCGAAAGCTGGATGTTCGGCGCGCTACATTGCGCTTATTGCCCGCTATTGCGAGCGCCCCCTTGCTTTTTTATTACTACTACCTCTTTTCGATTCATCCGATATTCACGTATTGGGCGGAACAAGGCAAGCAGCCGCCAGCTTCCATGTTCTGGCACACGCTGAGCCTCGGCCTTGTCGGATTGCTGTGCATTTACCGTGTTGCGCGGCGGAAGCGCCTGCCGCTTGCCGGTTCGTGGGAACGCATGCTCGCGGTGTTTGCCGCGACCGTGTTGATCCTGTATCACGGCAATCATCTCACGCGCTTGTTGTCGTTCTCCCCACAGATTGGCATACCGCTGGTCTCGGTGCTGATCCTCCTATCGATGCCTGTATTGTCCGCGCTTGCGGCGCGCTGGTCGCGATTTGGAAAGCGCGGCTTGGCTGCTGCTTTGGTGGGCTTTCTGATTCTGAACGCGCTGAGCAGTCCATTGTACGTTCAGTGGAGCGGTAGTATCGGCGCGATTACGCCGCGAAACTACATAACGCCGAGTGAACGCGAGGCGATACTGTGGCTGGCCGAACGCGCGGAACCGGATGATGTCATTCTGAGTGGCGAGCCGATGGGCGCGCGCATTGCCTTTCTAACGCCTTTGCGCGTGGCGATGGGCCACTGGGCGTTGACGCCAAATGTCAAGTTGCTCAAACGAAAATTCGAGCGATTCGCGATTGGCGATCTTCCCCCGGAACGCGCGGTGGAATTCATCAAAGAGGTGCAACCGCGATACATTCTGCTAACCGATATCGAGGACGCGGGAAAGCCCGCGTACTATCGGAAAAATGCGGGCGCGGAACGCGTTTTTGCGAACGACGATACGATAATTTACGAAGTCGTCGGGCCGCCGCAAACGCGATAGGGTTTGAACGCGCCGGGATGCCTTTCGGCGCAACCGTTTGACTGGCATGAGCTTGCTTCGTATACTCCGTAGGCCTTTTCGCATTTCATTCGCGCCGACGGTTACGGAGCCTGTATGCATGGGGCCGCGTAACTTTCGGCGCATGTTGTATATGCGACGGAGAGTATCGCGCATGCTTGAAGGAAACGTGCTAGTTCTGAATAAGTCGTGGGCGGCGGTTCACATCGCTTCGGCCCGGCGTGCGTTTACGCTTCTATACATTGGCGCGGCCCGAGCCGTGCACCCGCATAATTTCTCGCTTCATACGTTCGAGGATTGGGTGAGGCTTTCTCAGAACGGCATGGGAGGGCAGTACATTCACACGACGAATCTGCGTATTCGCGTGCCGGAAGTAATTCTCCTGTCCCTCTTCAATGGGTTTATCCACCACGAAGTTCGTTTTTCGCGGCAAAGCATTTTTGAGCGGGACAAGGGCACGTGCCAGTACTGCGGCAAGCATTTTTCGCGTGGGCAACTGACAATCGATCACGTGATGCCACAATCGCGCGGGGGAGGGGATTCCTGGGAGAATCTCGTGTTGGCGTGCCTTCACTGCAACGTGAAAAAAGGGAATCGCACGCCGGACGAGGCGAATATGCCGCTGCTGAAGCGGCCATTCAAGCCGGCGTGGATGCCGCACTTCGGCGCGCGCGTTCCGCAGGACCAGCTCGCGGTGTGGAAGAAGTTTGTGGATACCTCGCACTGGAGCGCGCCATCGCGCGAAACTGCCGCTTCCTAACGCCTTCGACGAGAAGCGCCCACCTGAAATCGGCTGTTTCCTTTTGAACTTTGGGATGGCCTGCGGCAATCCCGTTCGTCCGCGAGCTGCCACAGCCCAGAGAAAACATACTGCCCTGGCGCTTACGGCTTCCTCCTGTGGACCGGTATAATTCGGGCCTGGAAAGTGCGGGGTGCTGTGGAACAGGTCGATTTACAGGACAATCTTGAGGCGGAAGCTGCCGCATCGGTGTGCCGTGGGGATGACGGGCCTGCCGGTGCCAGCGCTTTTGCGCAGGTGGTGCTTCCCATCGCGCTGGATCAGGCGTTTACTTATTCGGTTCCCGCAGCGTTGCGCCATCGGGTTGCCGTGGGCATGCGGGTCGTTGTGCCGTTTCAGAAGCGCGTCGAGACAGGGACGATCGTGGGGTTGGTGGAAACTTCAGACGTCGACGGTGTGCGCGCGATCGTCGATCTTCCGGATGAAGGCCCCATTTTCTCGGGCGAACTCCTCGATCTCTGCAAATGGATGTCGGAATATTACTGCTGCGCGTGGGGCGAGGCCCTGCAATCGGCGGTGCCGGCGGGTATTGCGATTCGGTCAAAGATGCGGTATTCGCTGGTATTGGGCGCGCTGGGTGCGGGCCGATACACCGATCGTCAGCGCAACGTAATCGCCGCGTTGCACAGCCAGGGACCTCTTTCGGAACGCCAACTCGCAAAGATTGCGGGGCCTACGGCTTTGAGCAATACGCTGCGCTCGCTCTTGGCGCGTGGCGTAATCCTTGCCGAACCACTTGCTACCGCGGCGAGTGTTTCAATTGCGACGGAGACTTGGGTGCGGGTCGTGGAGAACGCGGTACCTTCCCAGGACGACCTTGCTGCGTTGCAGCGCCGCGCGCCGCGTCAGGCCGCGGTGTTGCTCGATCTGCTGAACAACGAAGCGGAACGATCGGCACCCGCGTTATATGAGAAGCATGGCATCGATTCATCCGTCCTGCGGCAGCTGGAAAAGCGGGGCGTCATTGAGCGGTTTGAACGCGAGTTCTATCGTGCTCCGGATCTTCACGGCGATGGACGCGCCAATCTTAAACACGATCTAAATGACGATCAGCGCAGCGCGTACGAGGCCTTGGTGAGCGCGATGGATGCGTCGGCGTTTCAGACCTATCTCTTGCAGGGCATCACGGGGAGCGGCAAGACGGAAGTCTATCTGCAGGCGATTGAACATGCGCTTGCGTTGAATCGCACGGCGATTATTCTGGTGCCGGAAATCTCGTTAACGCCTCAGACTGTTGGGCGTTTCAAGGCGCGGTTCGACACGGATATTGCGGTCTTGCACAGCGGATTGGGCGCGGGAGAACGCTACGACGAATGGCGACGCGCACAACGGGGCGAGGTGCGCATTGTCGTCGGCGCGCGCTCGGCAATCTTCGCGCCGCTGCCGCGCCTGGGCATCGTCGTGGTGGATGAAGAACATGATTCGTCGTACAAGCAGAGCGAATCACCGCGCTATCATGCGCGCGATGTGGCGATCATGCGCGCGAAGTTGAATAACGCCGTGTGTGTGCTGGGCTCGGCGACTCCATCCATTGAGTCGTATCACAACAGTGAATCGGGAAAATCCGTGCGCATTGTGTTGCATCGGCGCGCGACGAAAGCACTGCTTCCAGAAGTTGAACTTGTGGACATGCGCATGGAGAACCGGGAAGCCGGCGCGCAGATCATGGTGTCGCGGCGACTGGAGGAGGAAATCGGCGCGCGACTGTCTTCCGGTGATCAGGTCCTGCTCCTGCTGAACCGGCGGGGGTTTGCGCCGTTCGTGTTGTGTCCAAAATGCGGTTGGTGCGCGGAGTGTCCGGATTGCAATGTGACTTTGACGTATCACGCGAAGGGTGCCTTTCTAAGTTGCCACTATTGCAATGGTCGTCGTGATGTGCCGCTCGTTTGCGACAAATGTTTTTTCAATCCGCTGTTGTACCTCGGCATGGGCACGCAGAAAGTTGAGGACTATTTGCAGCAGGCGTTCCCAAGCGCGCGCATCGAGCGGATGGACGCGGACACAACGAGCGGCAAGGGTGGTCACGCGAAAATATTGGGGCGGCTCGCCGCGGGGGAGATCGACGTGCTCGTGGGCACGCAGATGATCGCGAAGGGCCACGACTATCCAGGCGTGACGCTCGTGGGCGTGATTCATGCGGACACGGGTCTGGGTCTGCCGGATTTTCGCGCGGCTGAAACAACCTTTCAGTTGCTCACACAGGTCGCGGGGCGCGCGGGGCGCGGCGATAAGCCGGGCAAGGTGCTGATTCAGACGTTTCGACCAAACCATTATGCGGTGAAGGCCGCGGCGCAACACGACTACGCCGCGTTTTACGCGCGCGAGATTCAGGAACGGGACGCCGCGAAGTATCCGCCGTTTCGTCGGATGGCAAATCTCATGATCGAATGCGAAGACCCGGAACTCGCGCAACGGTGCGCGGGCATCCTGCATCGCATCGCGCGAGAGCAGATAACGGCATTGGGTTTTGACGGCCTCGAAACACTTGGGCCATCCCCGGCGACCATTCGCCGCATCAAAAAGTTGTATCGATGGAATCTGGGGTTACTTTCGAAGAGTTCCAAGCGATTGAATGCGCTCAGCCGCATCATTCGGGAGCAATACGCGCAGAATCCGAATACGGGAAAGACGAAGCTGAAAATCGACCTGGATCCGCATGGGATGTATTAGGCGCGCCCGCGACGCGCGCGACGATGTATCGAACCAATTGTTATACTATCAGCGACTACTGGGCAATATTTCGCTTTTCTCAACCGGGGAATACTCATGATTCGGAATGCATTGATTATCACATTCGCGATTGTGCTGTGCAGTTGCGCAACAGCGCCGAACGTTGGGCACGGTCCGTCGCCGTTTGTGGTGGCCAAGGAAGGGGTTGCGGCGTGCCGGATTGTTGTCGGCGCGGAGGCGCCGCCTTCCACGAAGTATGCGGCGGAAGAGCTGCAACGGTTCCTGGGCGAGATTACGGGCGCTACGTTCGAGGTGGTTCCTGATACGGTGCCGTTGGGGAAGAATGACATCATCGTTGGGTGTAACCGTCACTTTGACAAGATAAAGAAAGATGCCGCGCTGTACGAGAACCTGGGCACTGAAGGCTATGCCATTCAGAATACGTCCGGGCATCTGCTGATTGCCGGCGGCGAGCCCCGCGGAACGCTCTACGGTGTATACGCCTTGTTGGAAGAGCGCTTGGGCTGCCGTTGGTTTACGCCGACGGTCAGTCGCATTCCCAAGCAGCCGACATTGTCTATTGCGATATCAACGCATCGCGCAGTGCCGAAGTTGGAGTATCGGGAACCGTTTGTGGCGGACTGCTTCGATGGCGATTGGGCTGCGCGCAACCGCATGAACAGCAGCACGGCGCGTCTTGAAGAAAAGCACGGTGGCAAGGTTACGTATCACGGGTTCGTGCATACGTTTGAAAGTCTCGTGCCGCCGGACACTTATTTTGATACGCATCCCGAGTATTTTTCGCTGGTGAAGGGCGAGCGCCTCAAAGTACGGTCGCAGTTGTGTTGCACGAACGAGGAAGTGATTCAGATCATCATCGATCAGATTCACAAGCGGATGCGCGATAATCCCGACGCGACCGTGTTCTCCGTGTCGCAGAACGACTGGCTGAATTATTGCGAGTGCGAACCGTGCACCGCGCTTGCCACGGCGGAAGGCAGCCAGATTGCGCCGGTGCTGCAATTGGTGAACCGCGTCGCGAAATCGGTCGCTCAGGAGTTTCCGGACAAGTTAATCGATACGCTCGCGTATCAATACACGCGCAAACCGCCGAAGACGATGCGCGCGGAACCGAACGTGATCATTCGCTTGTGCAGCATTGAGTGCTGTTTCTCGCATTCGTTCGTGGCATGCGACAGCCCTGAGAATATTGCGTTCGAGCAGGACGTGATTGAATGGGGGAAAATATGCAACCGGCTTTGGGTGTGGAACTACAACACATCTTTTGCGGACTATTTCATGCCGTACCCGAATTTGCGCGTGCGCAACGACAACATTCGGTTTTTCTCCGAGAACAATGTAAAGGGGATCTTTGAGCAGGACGTTTATACGACGGTGAACGGCGAATTATCCGGATTAAGCGGCTATCTCAATGCGAAGATGTTGTGGGACTATAATTACGACGAAGATACCGCCATCAACGAATTCCTCGATGCGGTCTATGGAAAAGCCGCGCCCAGCATTCGCGAATACATCGATCTGCTGCACAATCGCGTCGAGGCCGGCAACATTCACATGGACATCTGGATTGGGCCGCAGCATCCGCTGCTGGACCATGGCGTGTTGGAACTGGCGGACCACATCTGGGACGAAGCGGAATCGCGCGTGGCAGATGAGCCGGAGGTGCTTGAGCGCGTGCGCGCGGCGCGGTTGAGCCTGGATTTCGCCATCATCGAACGCGAGCGCACCGAAGGGCTGCGGCTTTACGAGATCGATCAGCATGCGCGCACGCTCAGGGTGAAACCGGAGTTTGCGGCGCGCGTGCAGCGCTTCTTCGAGGTTGCGGAACGCAGCGGCGTAACCAACCTGCGCGAGCATCGGGGCGCACTGGATGAGTACCGAAAGCAACTGGACAAGTATCAGACCATTGTCGGCGGGCCAACACGCGATGCGGTGAAGGTGAGCGGCCTGAAACCTGGTCTGCGTTTCCGCGGATACGACGGCGTATGGGAGCAAGTGCCCGACTTCGCGACGTTGAAACCGGTCGAGGATGGTGTTGCGAACGCGATTGGTCTGAGCGTTACCCAACGGCGCGAAGCACTGGGTTTGGCGTTCAACGGTTATCTTCATGCGCCGGTCGACGGCATATATCTTTTTCATTTGCGATCAAACGATGGCAGCAAGATGTATCTCGGCGATGAATTACTGATCGACAACGACGGCTTGCACAAGATTGAAGTGCAGTCAGGAATTGTGACGCTGAAGCGTGGTTATCATCCGGTCAGAGTCGAGTATTTCGAAAGTGGCGGCCAGGAGGGGCTCGACCTTTTCATCGAAGGTCCCGGCATAGAGAAACAAGCTGTGCCAGCGTCGATGATGTGGCATTCCACGCGGGATTGAGCGTTGGCAATCGAGGCAACCTGTGGCGACGATCGCTCGAACCTTTGCGAGTAGCAATTTCAGTTCGTTCTAGCAGAATCGCAGGGATGCGCAGTTCGTTTGCAGGTAGACCTTCTCGATCAGGTTTACGAGCGATTCCGGGGAAGGCTCCGCATCGCCGAGGGAAACATTGGATACCGCCGGCGAGGACAATTCGCCATTCAAGGCGCCTTCAATGCGCAATTGCTCCATGGGCGTCAAGGTGCCGCCGCAGGTAACGCCGGGCGTGTAGGTGGCATCGCGTGTGACGACATCGCTCTTGACGAAGGCGTGCAGGTTCGGCGTATTGGCTTGCAGGTCCAGCGCCGCGAACCTGCGCGCACAGCGGCCGTCGTGGTCCGCTCCGAGTGTAACGCGCACCTGTTCGTTTGCGCCGGCAATCTGCGCCTCATGGCGCGCGCGCTGGAGCAGCCGCTGCGCGACTTCAACGGTTGCCTTTGAATTGCGCAATTCTTCGCCGGTGATCAGTTGCGCGCATTCATTCAGGCCGGTTACCCTCACTTCGTAGCGAATCATATTTTGATCAAGATACGGCGTCGAGCTGTCGCGAAACGCGAGCACGGCCATCGGACCAACGCCGCCGAATGCGAACAGGTGTTCGATAAAGCGCTTTCGTTCTGCCAAAGCAGTCACGGCAACTTGAAGGATCCGCGCGATTGCATCGCCTGCGTCTGATTCGGAGGTTGCGGTGGCAGCGGCACGCGGCAGGTTAATTGTCACTGCGCCGCCCACGACATCGCGCGCGGACCACGTGTCGGTTTCGGGCGCATGCTCCAAGCCGCGCACAAACCGCAGCACCATGCGCATACGTCGCGCATGTGTGGACAAAAGCCTGCCGAGCCAGTCGCGAAACGCGGAATCTTGCAATGCGTCGGCGGTCACGGGGACGGCGACAGTCGGCTCGCCGAAATCGCTGATGCTGTCCATCGCGTTACCCCATGCCTGCGCAAAAGACTGCGCGAACTTGCGCGAAGCGCCATCGGCAGCGGGCCATTCCAACTCGACTTCGGGTGGATGCGTCTCGCTTGGCGCAGTCAGGGCAATAAGCGAAAGTCGCGCTATGCGGTTGCATTCCGCGCGCGCCGGCTCCGGAATCATGGATCCAATTGCGTGATTAAACGTCGACCATCGGACCGGCTCGACAAAATGCCGTTGCAACGCGGGCGAGAAACGGTTCGCGAGCAGCAGCAGCGATTCCGGCGAATTGGGCGGCGGCGCAAATCGGCTGCCAGCGTACATTGCGAGGCCGAATCGCTTTAAGAACGCCAGCGAATGCGCTGCGTTCCGCAGTCGATCAATATGCGCGAGGTCGTGAATATGCATGTCGCCGCGCAGGTGCGCGTCCGTTGCTTCCGCGGAGTGGACTGTTGATAAAGCAAACTCGCGCTTCACCCGGCGCGCCAGCGCTATATCGGTCGAGGCGGGATCTTGAATGCCTTCCTGTTCGCCCTGATTTGGCGTGCAGATGATGCGCTCGGTGTCGTACAGGGGCACGCCGAGGCGCATATGGCGGCCCCGGTATGCTTCCAATCCCAGCTCAACGAGCCGGGCATCCACCAGCTCACGCACGAGCGCGGCGGTGAGCGTGGTCATGCCCGCGCGCGCGATCTGTTGTTCGACGTCGCGCGCCACGGATTGGGCAGCTTCCCTCGGCATTCTTGCCTCGCGAACAAGCGCTTCCACAATGCGATCCCTATCCCAGCTCCCCAGGCGTTCGTCACTGTTGCGCACAAAGAGAGGGCGAACGATGGTCGATTGCAGGGTTTCATTCTGGCGGTGCGCGTCATCGAGTTCTGTGAGGATGGCTTCGACATCGCCGGCACGCAGCGCGCGCTGGTGCGAGCGGCGCACGCGATAACGCATGTATGCGCGGGCCGTGCGCGCGTGGCCCATCTCGAGCAACACGCGTTCGACGGCATCGTGGACCTGATCGACCGTGGGCACCGCACCGTTCAAGAGTTTGGCGAGATATATCGTCACGCCCGAGGCAAGACTGTTCGCACGGTCGCGGTCTTCCCCGCCGATGGCCTGGGCTGCCTTGAATATGGCATCCCCAATCTTGTGTTGCTCGAACGGGGCCTCGCTGCCGTCCCGCTTCAGAATCGACGATATGGGCGCGGGAGCCTCGGCATACGGTACCGAAAAGGAAAGCTGGGCATCGAAAGCGCCCTCGCGCGGTCCTGATTCGGAAAAAAGATTGTCGTCAGACAGACTCATGGCTGGAAATGCACCCCCAAAGGAACGAAATTACCGCTAACCCGAGCGGAGTGTAACGGAAGGTGTGACGAAGTGGCAATGGACTTGCGAAAGCCTGGCCGCATGCTATACTGCGTCAGTGTATAATGCGCGGGTTCAATGGAGATCTTTTATGCGTAATCAATTCGTGGAGATTAGCCCGAATGAACGCATTGCCCTGTTTGACGGTTTACTTTGGCATTTGGAGCGATCCAGAACGTGCATATTGGTGCAGTGTATACCGCTTTCAGATTTGGAAGTGCGGAGATCGTCGATGCTTCCGGGAATTCTTGGCCCTGTGATGTTGTCGGTTCTTCAATCGCTCGCTTATGTGTATCTATTTTTTTTCCCACTTCTTAAAATTGTGGGAATACTCTATACGTCTGTCTCTGATGCCAACCTCGGCCTTGGTTTGGCCTTCGGCCTTGGTGTGGCAGGGATACTCGGCTCCGCTTGTCTTATTGCAGGTTTATTAATTCTCGGGCCTAGTATAAACGACTACTTTTCCAAGTATCGGCTCTGGAACTCTTTGCCGGTAACTGTGATGGCAAGCCGTGAAGAATCGAATTTTGTTAATAAACGAGTGAGTTACATTGGCCCAATTAGGTTCACACATCTCCGCGGAGAGAACAAAGCGCTGGACGCCTTTGTCGACACGATTAGTGAGAACCAATCAGTCTTAAAGCGTGAAACACCATCCCGCGCCTTTATGGTTTCGATTCCGCTGCCGGGCTTCCAGCAACAACTTTGCGGCCTGGTGCTTATTTACTGTCCACTTGTGTGCCTTCCTCTGCTACCAGGTCCTTTATCCTATTCTACGGCTCAAATTCTTTGTACTCTCTCTATGCTAGTGCTGGCCAGCATTCAAGTTGGTATTACGCTTCGGGATAAATTTGGACCCGCCTGGAAGCGCAATATTGACGAGGCTATTTGGGCTCTGAATTTTGAGGAGGCAGAGGCACTCGTCGAGATTTCAAGCAGCCATAATGAGCGAGAATGTTTGGTAAACCACTATCGCGCTTTGCTCAAAGTTTTGAAAGGCAACATGGACGACATTGAATTCGTGGGAAGCAAATTGTCCAAGCTATTGTACAGGCAATTTGGCGGTGAGCTTATGAAACTGTCAGGTGGAGAATCACTCTTTCGATTCGGAAGTTTCCCACGGGTGGTGTCTCAAAAAGAGCGCTATTCATTAATGCGCACGACCTACCCTGAGGCTGGTTAGCGAAGACTCTTTTCGAATTCCGGCGCGTCTCGCCATATCGATCCCTTCGCCAATTCTTCCATTATTCTCGGGGTATCGCCTTTTAGACTTTTCCTGAATTTGGAGCAGATTCTCATCATGTGAAAACGTGCTCGACTGGACCTGGCAATTCCCATTACGATTACCAGTCTGAGTTTGAACCACGAACTTTGGGGAGGCTGCGATGCTTACGGTGATGCTGGCTATGCTTGGGACGGCGATTCAAACGCCCACGGTGATTTGGGCGGATGCATTCGAGGCGCGCGAGCGTGGCGTGGAATCCGCGGAGTCGCGCGCATACCACGTCTGGACGTGGGCGAACTACGCGACGGCGGCGGAGATTACGGTGGGCACCGAGACGCTTATCGTCGCAGCGGATCCCGCGGCGACCGGCTTTCAATGGAAACGGGCGGGCACGGTGACGCTCCCGCAAGGTCGCGCGGGTGTCACGGTCTCCGAGAATGTCGCGACGATTGTACTGGCTGTCTCCGATGGCTATGACCCGGCGAAGGCTGCATCGGACATGCGTGTGAGCGATCAGCCCACGGCGATTGGCGATGGCCGCGCGATTCTCGATCGCGACACCAACACGCTGTATTCCATGACGAAGTTTTCGGACAAGGCATCGTGGGAGCAATTCTCCGAACCTCTTCGCGAGAAGTTTCTTGTCGCATGCGGCCTGTGGCCAATGCCCGAACGCACCCCACTGAATGCAAAGATAACGGAAGTCGCGCGTCATACGGATTACATCGTCGAGAAAGTTTCGTTCGAGGCGTACCCAGGGTTTCTGGTGACAGGCAATCTGTATCGTCCCGTCGGCGATGGGCCATACCCCGGCGTGATCAATCCGCATGGGCACTGGACGAATGGCCGATTCGAAGATACCGAACTGTGTTCGGTGGCAGGGCGCTGCATCACGTTTGCGCGCATGGGCATGGCCGCATTCACGTACGATATGGTTGGCTACAATGACAGCCGTCAGTTTCCGAAGGGTTGGGGGCATTCCGGCGGCAACGTGAGCGAAGACGTGCGCAAACGCGAGGCGCTGTGGGGGATTCATCCTTTCGCGATGCAATTGTGGTCGGCGGTGCGCGCTTTGGATTTCATGGAGTCGCTTCCGTATGTCGATAAAGACAATCTTGCATGCACGGGCGCATCCGGTGGCGGCACGCAAACGTTTGCGTTGTGCGCCATCGATCAGCGGGTGAAGGTTTCCGCGCCCGTCAACATGATCTCGCACTCGATGCAAGGCGGCTGCCCGTGCGAGAACGCGCCGATCATCCGGTTGAACGCATCGAACATGGAGATAGGCGCGTTAATGGCGCCGCGCCCGATGATGATGATTTCCGCAACCGGCGACTGGACACGCGCTACACCAACCGTGGAGTATCCCGCCATCAAGGGTGTCTATTCGCTGTACGATGCCGCGGACAAGGTCGAGAGCGTGCAGATCGACGCGGGGCACAATTACAACAAAGCGAGTCGTGAAGGGGTCTATCGCTTTTTTGGAAAGCATGTGCTCGGAAGCGATGCTTTTGCCGAATATACGGAACCGCCGTTTACGTTGGAACCGATTGATTCGCTGAAGGTGTTTCCGGGTGAAGACCCGCCAGCGGGATATCCAAACTATGAGCAACTCGTAGCGTCAATCATCGGATCGACGCGCGCAAAGTGGAATCAGTCCCTGCCGAAAGATGCGGCGTCGGAGCTCGACGCGTTTCGCAGCCGGTCCGTTCCGGCACTGAAGCATGCCATGGGACTCGTTGTGCCCACAGCGGGAACACTGAATGTGCGGGCGCTGGGTACCGAAAATCGCGGCACATACTCGATAACGCGAATTCGCGTCGGGAACAGTGGGAAGAAGGACGCGGTGCCGGTGTTGCTGTATTCGCCCGCAACCAAGGCATTGAAGGGTACGGTCGTAATTGCGCATGGGCAGGGCAAGGCCGCGCTTGCGGACATTGAGAACGGCGGGCCAGGACCGCTTATCAACGCGTTGATCGCGAACGGGCGCGCGGTGATGACGTTCGATGCGTTCCTCACAGGCGAGCATCATGCCGCGATGAAGCGGACAGAACGATTGAACAAAAGTTTTCCGGATACATTTCTGCCCACGGACACTGCCTATCGCGTACAGGATGTGTTAACCGTACTTGCGCTCGCGCGGACCTCGGAGTACGCGCGCGGGCCGGTTGCCGTATTGGGAATCGGCGACGCGGGCTTGTGGTCGCTGTTTGCTGCCGCAGTCGATGGCGAAGTCTCACACACGCTCATCGACGCCAACCAATTCGATCCCAACGACGATACCGCTTGGGCGGGCAAAGCCTACATACCGTCCATTCGATCGCTGGGCGACGTTGTCACTGCATCTGCATTGGTCTCGCGCCAGACCTTGAAACTCTTCAACGGTGAGGCGTGGGGCGATGCGGTGTCGGTGTATGCGACGCTTGCGGGCAAGACGGCGGACGCAGTGCAGGTCGGCGGCGGCGTGACGCCCGACGCGGTCATCACCGCGTTGCAGTAGCGGCGGGGGTGCCGGATATGTCTGAGGTGACGCCGCGCGACACATTATTGCATGTGGCCGATCTGCATTTTTGGCACGTCACCTGGAATCCGCTGCAGCTTCTAAACAAGCGCGCGCTGGGCAATGCCAACGTATTCTTTCGGCGTGCGCGGCATTTTGCGATGGATCGCGCGGCCTCATTTGTCGATACGCTGGATGCCGCCGGCCCAAAGACCATGCTGTTCACCGGCGATTTCAGTTCGACATCGCTGGATGCGGAGTTTGTGCGGGCGCGGCAGTTTGTAGACGCAGTGCACGCGCGTGGATTCGATATTCACCTGTTGCCCGGCAACCACGATGTCTACACCTTTGGCTCTCAACGCACGCGGCGATTCGAACATCATTTTGCACCCTATCTACATGCCGACGGATGCCCCGCGCGGGTAACGTTGCCGGGCGGCACGCCGATGATTCTCGTGCCGACGGTGTGCGCGAACTGGCTGTCATCGCGCGGGCGCATCTCCGACGAGGAAATCGCGCAAGTGCGCGCCCTCGTGGACGCGACGGAAGGTCCAATAATTGTTGCGGGCCATTATCCGGTCCTTGCGCGCACGGTCGCGTACGAACTGACACCGCAGCGGCAGTTGCGCAACGCCACCGCACTGCACGATGCGCTGGGCGAATCGGGTAAGGAGATTCTGTATATCGCGGGGCACGTGCACCGGTTCAGTTATGGGCGCGATCCGCGCCACAGGAACTTGACCCACCTCACCACAGGCACTTTTTTTGGTCACAACGCCGCGGAGGGGTTGTCGGGAGAGTTTTGCGAAGTGCGCGTAAACCCGACGGGCTTTTCGGTGATTCGCCATACGTTCGATGGCGCCTGGCGCGCGATTGCGGTCGACGCGAAGGAACATTGACGCCGGACTTCGGACTCGGTTTGCGGCTCGGGTCGGTTTGCCATGCAACTTCACGAGGCGTTGTGCTACGATATCCAAATGCCGGACTCGCGTGCGGCGCGTCGTGCGCGCCTTATCTTGCACATGGACAAAGACCGCGTCGGGATGTTGTCCGGCGCGTTCTTTGGCTTGATCGTGCTTATAATTTGTGTCGTGTGGACCGGCGCGGACGCTTTGGAGATCGTGTTTCGCGTGGGGCTGACGTTTATCGTCTCCTACGTGGCCGCGTTTTTCTTGGTGCATGTATTTCAGCAAGTCGCTGGGCCGGAGTTGAAGCCCAAGCGCAATTTGCGTCTGGGTCCGCCAGGGGCCGATGAAAAGGCCCAACCCGACGCGACCCCTCCAGGAGAAGAACAACAATGAGAATGTGCGGGTTTTATTTAGCTGTCCTTGTCGTGGTTTCGTGCGGTGCGCTTGCGCAGGCGCCGGACCTCAGCAAGATGGACGTGGTGCTTAAGGCAGTGCCGGATGGGCCGGTGGCCGTCGTCAACGGCCAGCCGATTCCCGCCCGCGTTTTTCGTGATTTATACATGGGCGAGGTTATCCGGTGGGCAGCCACCAACCAGAGCCGGGACGTGCCGGACGACGACCGCCTCGGGATAGCCATTCATTCGTTGCGGGTGCTGGTGGAGCGGGAAGTTCTATACCAGGAGGCCCAGAAACGGAATATTTCGGTTTCCGACGCAGATTTGCAGGCAAAGTGGAAATCAGAGTTTGAGGACCTGCGCAAGCGCGTGTCCAAAGAGGGAGAGGCCCCACTGACCGAGGCGCAGGTGTTGGAACGCGCCAACACGGACCGCAACGAAGCCCTTTCCGAACTTCGCAAGGCCATGATGGTCGATCTCGTTCGTCAGGCGTTGATCAAGGAAAAAGGGGTCACTGTTTCTGACGCGGAAGTGTCGGCATGGTTCAACGAGAACCGCAAATCGACCAGCCGCCCGGACATGCTCCACCTGAAGCAAATCTATTTCAAAGCGGACAAGACGGCGACGCCAAAGCAGAAGGACGCGGCACGCGCGAAGGCAAACACGGCCCTTGAACGTATCAAGTCCGGTCAGAGTTTCGAGGGCATCGCGCGGGACATGTCGGAGGGGCAGTATAAGGACAACGGCGGAGAATGGCCGGTGATGCCATCGTCGGAGTTTCCACCATTCATCCTGAATGCGGTGAATACGATGAAGCCGAACGATATCAGCCCCGTTATCGAAAGCGAGGTGGGGTTCCATATCCTGAAGCTGATCGAAGTAATCCCCGGGCAGGAGGGTTCGCTGGAAAAAGCCGCGCCGCGAATCAAGGAGATGCTCATCGCGCAGAAGGGTGCGCGCGTGGTCAGCGAATTTTGTGGCGCGACTACGGGTGACCCAAACAAGGTGCGCGTCTATCTGGACCTGGAGAAGCAACTCCAGTTGCGGCCGGATCTCGTCAAAAAGATCAACGTAAATCCGCAAGGCGCGGCGGCAACGCAGCCTGGAGCACCGCCGAAGCGATAAGCGCCACGCTTGTGGCAATGTGAGATTCTTCCGCACCCCGTCACTTGTGACGGGGTGTTTCTTTTTTCGAGAGGCATCAAAGTAGATTCGGCGATTCAATTCGCATCAGCTTCAGAGTGAAGCATCGGCTTTCTGTTGTTGATGCGCTGCTTCAAAATCAATCGCCAGCAGATCAACGTACTCCGTGTTGCTGGAAGCTTGGCCGAGAATCGGCGCGCGCGATACGCAGAATTGTGCGGGGCTTATGGCTCGCCGAGCTTGTGCTGCAGCGTGAAAAGTAGCCTGTAAACACGATGTGATATGCTGATCTCCCGTCGCTCTACTTGACAGGAAATGCCCTGGCGCGATCTCGTCGCGCAATCTCGAAAGTTGCATTGAAACAGCTTCGCCAGACGCCCTGAGTTTTCGTCGACCTTGTGTATTCTGTTTTGTCCTTTGGACGCGAAACAGTTTGTTACGGGCTTCAACCTGACTTCAGATTTGCCTCATGCCCGCGCGGTACCGTGGGCGCGCTCGACGCGCGCGATCCGGATCTCGAAGCGCGTGTACCAATTCCGTTTGCCTTCCTCCTGCGCGAGCTGATGTTCGGCGTTTGCGCGCCAGGCGGCGATGGCCTCCAGGGAATCCCAGTAGGACACGGTGATGCCAAAGCCGTCCGCCCGACGGGCGCTTTCGATGCCGAGGTAACCGGGCTGTTCCGCGGCCAGTTCCTCCATTCGCGCGGCCATCGCGGTGTAGCCGTTGTCGCCCTCGGCGCGTTGGGCGGAGAAAATGACGGCGTAGTACGGCGGGTTAGGGGTTTCGGCGAAGGATGCCTCGTTCATGCGGGATTTCGTCCTTGTGTTGTGTCTGGCCCAGACTGGGTAGTTGTAGTCGATTTGGGTATGTCAGGGAAAGCGCAAAGTGCCGGACTTTAGGGACCCACGCCCAGCCTTGGAACCGCGCCGGTGGGTACAATTTACTTGACGCCTTGCCTTGAATGTTTTATGCGCAGATCAGTATGCTCAACGCATGCCTAGGAACACTCCGCTGCGGAATCGTGTGAAGGAGCTGCGCGAGCGGCTGGACATCCGTCAGTCTGCGCTGGCTCGTGATGTCGGCATCACGCGGCAAACGATAATCGCCATCGAAAAGGGCCGTCTGAATCCTTCGATTCTCATCAGCCTGAAGATTGCCAAATTGCTGCGTGAACCGGTGGACTATATCTTTTACCTTGAGCCGGGGTTTGACTACGCCGCCGAAGCGGAGGCTAACGCGCTTCGCCCGAAGCGGGGACGGAAGAAACGCGTGCCCGCACCGGCCACTCCGGGGTCGGCTGCGCCGGTGGCCACAGTAAATCCCCCGTATGCTCCTGCCCCGACGTTCGAAGCCGAGCGTGATGCCGCCGGGGATTACGACGAGGGGGAGGATGAGGTCTCAGAAGCGGAAGCAGAGGAGATTGAGCTGGTCGAATCCGCTCCGGAACCCGCTGCCCCTGAAAAGCACAAGGAATCCGGCGAAGGAAAATCGGACGACCCGAAGGGCGGCCAAGCGATCTGGGATTTCTTCTAGCCTCTACCCGCGCGGGACTTCGCGCCCGCCGTTCTGGAGTTTTAACCATGGAAAATCTGCACGCAACGACGGTGCTCGGCGTACGCCGGGACGGCAAGGTCGCCCTTGGCGGAGACGGCCAGGTGACGATGGGCAACACGGTGATGAAACGTAATGCCACGAAGGTTCGCCGGTTGGCTGATGGGCGCGTGCTGGCTGGTTTTGCGGGATCGGTGTCGGACGCATTCACGCTGTTTGACAAATTCGAGGCAAAACTCAACGAGTACAACAAGAACATGCTGCGCGCCGCGGTCGAACTGGGCAAGGAATGGCGCACGGACAAATATCTGCGCAATCTTGAGGCACTGCTGGCCGTGAGCGATGCGGAGACTTCGCTCATCGTCGCGGGGAGTGGCGAGATTATCGAGCCGGAAGACGGCATCCTCGCGATTGGCTCGGGCGGACCGTTTGCATTGGCGGCGGCGCGCGCCTTGATAAAGCACACGTCGCTCGACGCCGAAAGCATTGTGCGCGAGAGTCTGGTGACCGCGGCGGAGATCTGCATCTACACGAATCTGAATATTACGGTCGAAACACTGTAGTTCCGTCAGCACACGCACGGAGAAGGTCGCGGTCGGTTTATGCAAGCTTGCGTTCTACATGCGGTTGGCGATCTTCGCTGTGAGCAACTCCCTGATCCCGCGCCGAGAGCTGGTGAAGTGCTGGTGCGGGTGGCTGCCTGCGGTGTCTGCGGGTCGGATATCCCGCGGGTGTTCAAGACGGGTACTTATCGCTTTCCGCTAATCCCCGGGCATGAGTTCGCGGGCGAGGTGGTGGCCGTTGGCGAAGGCGTTGACACATCGCTGATCGGTACGCGCGCGGCAATCTTCCCTTTGTTGCCGTGCTTCAGATGCCGCCCGTGTCTCATCGGCAATTACGCGATGTGTACGGACTATGACTATCTGGGTTCGCGCTCCAACGGTGCATTCGCGGAATACGTCTGCGCACCGGTATGGAATGTATTGCCGGTGCACGGCGCGCTATCGCTGGAAGAGGCGGCGATGACTGAGCCTGCGGCGGTAGCGTTGCACGCGCTTCGGCAGGGCAAGGTCGCGGAATCGGATCATGTGCTGATCTTTGGCGCGGGGCCGATTGGATTGCTGGTCGCGATGTGGGCGCGCGCGTTGCACGCCGCGTCGGTGAGCATCGTCGATATCGACGCGGAGAAACTGTCCTTCGCGCGCGCGCAGGGGTTCGAGCAAACGTTCAACGCCCGCGACGTGAATGTTGTCGACCGATTCAAATCGCTGGAAGACGGCGGCGCATCGCTGGTGATTGAAGCATCCGGAAGCAGCGTCGCGTTTGAGCAGTGCATGCACACCGCTGCGCGGTTGGGGCGCGTCGTGCTCCTTGGGAATCCGGAAGGCGGCATGCAACTGACGAAGGAAGGGTACTGGGCAATCCTTCGCAAACAGTTGACCATAACGGGATCGTGGAACTCGTCATACAATCCGTCGGGCCGCGACGATTGGCGCATGTGCCTGGACTATATGGCGAACGGACGCCTGAACGTAAAACCGCTGATTACCCACCGCGTGGATCTGCCGGGTTTGCTGGATGCAATGACGATGATCCGGGAACGGAAGTCGTTTTCGAATAAGGTGCTGTTTGTGAACGAATGAGCGGCCGATCCGGCTTTTTTTTCCGCCTATTAGCTCAAACGATTCTTGTAGTCCTCATACCCAAAGGTGCGCACGATCTTTGTGTGGCCCGTGTCCGGCGAGTAAATGCCTATTGATGGGAGGCGCACGCCGTTAAACGTTGTGTTTTTCACCATGGTGTAGTGCGCCATGTCGAGGAAGACGAGCTTGTCGCCGATGCGTATTTCCTGCGGGAACGAATAATCGCCGATGACGTCGCCTGCGAGGCAGGTGAGGCCTCCGAGCCGATACGTGTGCGCGAATTCGCCGGGCATGCCCGCGCCGATGATCTGCGGGCGATAGGGCATTTCGAGCACGTCGGGCATGTGCGCGGTGGCGGAGGTGTCGAGAATGGCGATATCCATGCCGTTGTTGAAAATATCGAGCACGGACGTTACGAGCACGCCGGTGTTGAGTCCGATGGCTTCGCCGGGTTCGAGGTACACGTCCACGCCGTAACGCGCGCGAAACTCGGACACGAGGCGCACGAGCAGATCTTTGTCGTAGTCTTCGCGGGTGATGTGGTGGCCGCCGCCGAAGTTGACCCATTTCATTTCGCGCAGGTATTCGCCGAATTTTTCTTCCACGGCTTTTAGCGTGCGCTGGAGGGAATCCGAATTGAGCTCGCACAGCGTGTGGAAGTGCAGCCCTTCGAGGCCGTCAATGGACTCATTCTCGAAATGCGCGCGCGTCATGCCCAAGCGTGAGCATGGCGCGCAGGGGTCGTAGAGCGCGACTTTTACTTCGCTGTGTTCGGGGTTGATGCGCAATGCGCAGGAGACTTTACGCTCGGATTTGCCCACCAGACCCTTGTAGCGTTTCCATTGGTTGAACGAGTTGAACGTGATGTGGTCCGCCAACGGAATGATCTCGCGCATTTCGTCTTCGCTGTACGCCGGTGCGTACACGTGGACTTGGCCGCCAAACTCGAGCCGGCCCAGCTTTGCCTCCGCCACGGAGCTTGCAGTGGTGCCGCGCAAGTACTGTTTCACGATGGGAAAAGTGCTCCACATCGCGAAGCCCTTCAGCGCGAGAATAATCGTGCACCCCGCACGGTCCTGCACCTCCGCGAGGACTTCAAGATTGCGGCGCAGCGCCGATTCGTCCACGACGTACGCGGGTGTGGGAACATCCATGACGGGTATGTTTGGATAGGTTGGCATTAGTTTGTAGGTTCCTGTTCGCGGCTTATTTCAGGTCGTTTTTCTTTGGCATTTCTGCGTATGGATAGGTAGACGAAGACTATGTACGCGGCTCCCAGCAAAAGAAATGCTGGGCCGGCAATCGATTGAACCGTTCTCGCCGTCTTTTCCATTTCCAATTGCACTGCGGTCAGGTTCTGGACGCCCGACATTCCACGCATGATGGAAATCGAAAAGAGCGTATTCAGTGAAATCACGTTGGCGATGATGGTAATGGGAAGTAATGCCGCGACGATTGTTCGAGGCCAACTCAACTCGCCCAATCTGCGGATGAAGAAGAACAACAATGCTACGCGCCACGCTGCGACAAAAGTCAGGAAACCAAGGTTTGTGTGACCGGATGCACGTGGCTCCAGGAACCACTCTACCGGAATGGCATACACGAGTCCCGGTGTGGCGGTCATGCAGACACAAACCAGGACACGGACATAGTTCCAGTTTTTGGGGCGTAGCGGCCAAATTATCAGCCAAAGGTAGAGTGAAAGTGCAAACACAGATACCAAGGAACCGAGGCCCAAAAGCTGGAAAACGTTGGTATCATCGTGGTCCCACCAGCGGCCCACCCCCACGATCCACGTAAGTGCAATTCCAAAAGCCGCATACTCCCACTTGGAATCCAATCGCAGCAGTTCTTCACGCGTTGCGCGAAAGAATAAAAAGCGAGATGCGACTCGGCACGCATCCGCAATTCGTACTTGGCTGGTAGGCATCGGCAGATTAGTTTCTGTAAATGTCGCTTCGATGACCTACAGAGAAAACTCGTACAACCTTGTTGCCATCGTGTATTTCGTACACAACGCGATAGTCGCCAAGTCGAACTCTCCAAAAGCCATCACGCCCCGCCATTTTTGCCGCTCCAGGTGGTCGTGGGTCCGCCGAAAGCATGCCGATCATGCTATTTATCCGGCGACGAATATCGGCAGGAATCTTGTTAAGCTCTCGCAACGCGGCCGGGCGATACTTGATCTCGTACGCCACTCAGAGATCAAGCGCCTTCTTCACGACTTCCCAAGGGATGTCTTCCCCGCCCTCAGCAATCGCCGCTTCGATTTTCTGGTTATCGATGTAATCTTCTATTCGTTGAAGCAGTTCCAGATCTTCCATCGGAACCAAGCCCGCCTTCGCAACGCCGCCGAGTTCGAGCACTATGCGCTCGCCATCCGCTATGACACGACCAATCGCTTTGGACAAGTCGTTCGGCAAGGACTCCGTGTTGACGTGTGTCATACTTTCGTGCTCCTGTATCTAACGCGAGTATACCATGAATTGCCGCCTACATTTCCTTCACGTGCCAGGGCAAACCGTGCTTGTTCAGCTTGTCCATGAAGGGCGTGGGGTCGAGTTGTTCGACGTTGAAGACGCCTTCGCTGCGCCATGTGCCGGTGAGCATCATCATGCCGCCGATCATCGCGGGTACGCCCGTCGTATAGGAGATCGCTTGTGCTTTCACTTCCTTATAGCATTCGGCGTGATCGCAAACGTTGTAGATGAAAATCTTGCGCGGTTTCCCGTCTTTCAGGCCTTCAATGAGGCAGCCGATGCAGGTCTTGCCGGTATAGCCCGGCGCGAGCGACGCGGGATCGGGCAACAGGGCCTTTAGGAACTGTATCGGAATGATCTCGCGGCCCTCGAACATGACCGGGTCTATGCGCGTCATACCCACGTTTTGCAGCACGCGCAGATGCGTGAGATACGATTCGCCGAAGGTCATCCAGAATCGGATGCGCTTGAGTCCTTTAATATTCTGCACGAGCGATTCGAGTTCTTCGTGATACAGCAGGTACGCGCGTTTCACGCCGCATTCGGGAAAATCGAAATCCATTGAGACCGACATCGGTTCGATCTCTTTCCACTCGCCGTTTTCCCAATACTTGCCGCGCTGCGTGATTTCGCGGATGTTGATCTCGGGATTGAAATTCGTGGCGAAGGCGTGGCCGTGATCGCCCGCATTGCAGTCGAGAATATCGATTGTGTGAATCTCGTCGAAATATTCCTTTTGCGCGTAGGCCGTGAATATGTTCGTCACGCCGGGGTCAAATCCACACCCAAGCAGCGCCATGATGCCGCGCTTCTTGAAGCGGTCCTGATAGGCCCATTGCCACTTGTATTCGAACTTCGCCTCGTCTGGCGGCTCGTAGTTGGCGGTGTCCAGGTAGTCGACGCCAGTCTCCAGGCACGCGTCCATGATCGGCAGGTCCTGGTAGGGCAGCGCAACGTTGATTACCAGCTTGGGATCAACTTTCCTGATCAGCGCGGCCATTTGCTTGGGGTCGTCTGCGTCCACCTGGGCGACGTTGATCGGCCGCGTAATCTGGTCACGAATCGCTTCACACTTCGACAGCGTGCGGCTGGCCAGCGTAATCTCGCTGAACACTTCCGGCACCTGAGCGCACTTGTGCGTGACGACACCGCCGACACCGCCGGCACCAACTATTAAGACTCGGCTCATCGAGATATATACTCCGCATCGGGTTTTCGCTCCCAGACAGTCGTCTGGTAACGAGGTAGCTGAGGAAAAGTTTCTCGGGAAGCATAGCAAACGAAGGCCGCAAAATGTAGATAGGCTTCTTGCGCCCCGTGAAGGCATGCGTTGACTCGACACGGCCGCTGCTCTAGGCTCATTCGCGGTTTGTCGGGTCGATTATCGCAATTGACGTCACAAGGCGGAATACTGAACATGACTTTCCTGGCAAAGGTTGTTTTTGTTTCCGGCGCGGTTCTCGCTTGCGCTGCGTCTGGCGCGGAGATTGGATTGCAGGGCGACCCGGCGCTGCTTGCGTTGGTTGATCGAGAGTATGAATCGCTGGCCGATTTTTCCGAGCGACTATCTGAACTCGAAAGTGTGCTCTCTGAACGAAACGACGCGCGCGCGGTTTTCGCCGCGATGTATGTCGTGTTGACGGATAACGCAACGATCCTTATCGACGCCGGTCATTTTGACGATGGGCAGTGGGTGGCGGCGTTCATGGTTGCCTTCGGAAACCTGTATCGGCAGGCGTTTCTCGATTATGAATCCGGCAATTTGGACAAGGTGCCCGCGACCTGGCGCGTGACCTTTGACGCCGCAATCGAAAATAACTCCTCCGTTTTTCAACATGCGCTGATGGGCATCCATTCGCACATCAATCGAGACATGGCCTATGCCCTTGCCGCGGTAACACCGGTGAACGAACGAGCCGGGCGTTTTGCGGACTTCGTGCGCACGAACGATTTCATTGTGGCATCCATCGACCCGGTGGAAAACGCGGTTGCGCAGTTCGACAGTGCGCTGGGCATGCTCGATGCACAATTGGGCGGGATTGATGAACGGCTGCTGGAAAAAACTTTGACGCAATGGCGATTTCGCGCGTGGCGGCTCGCGGCAACGATTGATTTGACCGGTAATACCCAAAGCGGCCAGTTTTTTTCGGCATATCTCGATCATATCGCGGAAAAACGCGCAGTACGGATTCGTGATGCGCGGCCGCTCTATGAATTGGGAAACAACTCGCCCAAGGCTTCGCTCGCGGTCGTGCGGAGGTGGTGCTGGTAGAGGTGCGAGACCGGCGTGTCTTCGAGATTGATCTCAACCGACAATGCACCATTTCGAACCGCGATTCGCGGTAATTCGGCCGCAGGATAAACAATCCCCGACGTGCCGATGCTGACAATGGCATCGCACCGCGCCAACGCTTCGCCCGCGCGCTCCAGCACATCTGGATCGAGATTGTCTTCAAACCACACGATATCCGGACGCCAATAGGCGCCGCAGGCGCAGTGACGCGGGTTAATTGGCAGTTGATCGTTGGGAACAACAAGACCGTCGCGGTCGCAGCGAACGCGCCACAGACTGCCGTGCAACTCGATGACGTTCGTCGCGCCGGCGCGTTGATGCAAACCATCGATATTTTGTGTGATGACCACGGTGTCCGGGCGCGCGCGTTGCACAGCGGCGATAATGCGGTGGCCCGCGTTCGGTTCACACGCCGCCACGCGCTCACGGCGCACATCGTGAAAATCCCAGACCTTCTCCGGGTCGCGGTCAAACGCGCGCTGGCACGCAAAGTCCTCGTAGTTGTACTGCGTCCAGATGCCACCACGCCCGCGATACGTCGGGATGCCGCTCTCCGCTGATAAACCCGCGCCAGTGAAGAAGACGATGCGTTGACAATCGAGGAAACTGAGGTTGGGCATAGTCCTTCCAACTATAGCTAGATTGAGTCACCTTTACAGTGTAGGCAATGGTTGACGACGCAGCACGCTGATTTGCACTATAGCGCAAGATAATAAGTAATTGTAAAACGTCAACAACGGAATGTGTTCTCATGCGAGAAAAATTGCGAAAGAAAGTTTCGACACGCCGCGCGCTGCAGTGCGATCCCGCGACCGTCGCGTCGTACGATTATTCGCGGCTTGACCCGACATTCGACAAGTTCTCCAAACCCGCCAAGCGCGCGTTTATTGAGAACAGCATCTTTTCGCCAAAAGACTTGGCAAACTGGACTTTGCGTGACATCCTCAAGTTGCACGGTATCGGTCCGGCCTCCGTGCCGATGCTCCAGGAGATCTTGCGTGTAAATGGGCTGACCTTTAGGCCTAAGAAAAGCGGCTGAAATTTTGCGGGCCTGTATCGTTACCGCAGCAGCGATTCCACGCGAACGCGTAGTGCGGGTACAACCTCCGATTCGAACCAGGGGTGCGTTTGCAGCCAATGGGTGTTGCGCGGAGACGGATGTGGAATGGGCAAATACCGGGGGAAGTACTCGCGCCATGCGCGCACGGTTTCGGTTAGCGAAGGCTGGGCTCTTGGGGCCAGATAGTGTCGCTGCGCGTAGGCGCCCGCGAGAATCGCAAACTGGATTCGGGGCAGCAACGCGAGCAATTTCGGCAACCAATGTATCGCGCATTCCTTGCGCGGGGGCAAATCGCCGCCGCGCGGATTCCGGCCCGGGTAGCAATAGCCCATGGGAATGATGGCAATGCGCGATTCGTCGTAGAAGGTATCCCGATCAATATTCATCCACGCTCGCAACCGATCACCGCTTGGATCGTTCCAGGGGATGCCGGTTTCGTGCACGCGGGTGCCGGGGGCCTGTCCGACGATGAGAATGCGCGCGGTGACGGAAGCGCGCAGCACGGGGCGCGGTCCCAACGGCAGTTGCCCCTCGCAAATGCGGCACGCGCGCACTTCCGCGAGAAGGGCGTCGAGGCGAGCGAATGTTGCTGAAGACTTCATCGTGGAGGAAAACTTGGGGACTTGGTCGCTCATACGCAAACTGAAGACATCGGGTTCACGTAGTGAAAATAAGGCCCGGACGTGTTAATCCGACGATTGAACAATTTTTAATAATTTCCGCGGCCTCGACCACCATGTCCTCGCCCGCCACCGCGACCTCGTTCAATCGGGGTAGACACTATTTTATCGAATGCGTCTTGACTGATGTACTGCGGTTTGTAATCCGCGCCGACGTTCCTCAGATTGAAGACGAACGCGCGTAAGTGATTTCGAGAGCCCCGGGCCAAATTGGCATATACCATCTGTAAATCCTGTAATTCCGTCTCGCGTGCCAGCCGTTCCAAGTCGTAGATGTCCAAGTCTTCAATGGTTGCTCCAATGGTCAGGGCGTCCACCCTGGACCTTTCTCCCTTTGCGACAAAGTCGTTGTACAGCGACTGCAGCGTCGCATTCTTGAAATGGCCAGGTATAGACGCGTCCGCTGGATCCGAGAGCTGGTAGCGGTCGAGTAACATCTTTACGGCATCTATATGGGTTAGTTCCGCAGAAGAGATACTTTGAAAGGGCTGTGGTCCCCATTTGGCGCCAAGTACCACATACACATCGTAGGCGAGTTTCTCCTCCTCCCGCATGAGGAGTAATCCCTCTGCCTCTTCCTTCGTCAATGAACTCGCAGGCGTTGAACTCAAAACCGCTTCAAGCGTACCTACCACCAACGAAGTTGTACCGTCTTGCGCTACCGTGTAGATATTGTCGGTGGGGGGAGTGTCAGCGACAGTCGCTCCCGTTCCACGGGAAGCGCATCCAGCCAGAAGTAGTAATGCGCAGGTAGCTAGTGTCGAAATCCTATATATCGACTTCATATACTCATCCTTTCCGGGGAGTATGCCGCACGAATCAAATGCAAACTTGCGATACGATACCCATTCATTACAATACTTGAGTTGGGCCGAATAGTTCACGATTCCGAAAGTATGCGACCAATCAGGAGCACATTCATCTGCCATGAATACACACGTGCGAATCGTAGTGTTGGGTTTGGCGTTAGTTGCGACCTTCGCCGCAGCAAATGCGCAGGAGAAGACAAGCCCACCGCCGCCGGTTTATCCGGAAGTAAACCCGTCGCCCTGGTATGAGGTCGACGCGGGGTGGCCGCAGAAGCCCAAGGAGTTTAGGTGGCAGGCGATGCCGGGCGTGGCCGTCGACGCGGAAGACAATGTCTGGGTGTATACGCGGAGCGCGCCGGAGGTGCAGGTGTACGCGCCGGACGGCAAGTACCTTTTCGGGTGGGGCGAAAGCGAAGGCGCGCACCATATCAAGATTGATCGCGAGGGCAATATTTGGACGGTGAACTTCAAGCACCACATCGTGCAGAAGCACCGGCGTGATGGCTCGTTGCTGTTGACGTTGGGCGTGCGCGATCACGCCGCGGAGGATGACGCGCATTTCTATATGCCCACCGACGTTGCGATTGCGTCGAACGGGGACATCTTCGTTTCCGACGGCTATGGAAACCAGCGCGTGGTGCATTTAACCAAAGACGGCAAGTTTGTGAAGGCGTGGGGCTCGATGGGCACGGAAGACGGGAAGTTCAGCATCCCGCACGCGATTGCAATTGATTCAAAGGATCGCATCTACGTGGCCGACCGCAATAACGCGCGCGTGCAGGTGTACAACACCAACGGCGAATTGGTCGATTCGTGGAAACACATCATCGTGCCGTGGGGATTTTGGATCACGGCGAAAGATGAGGTGTGGGTTTGTGGATCATCGCCAATGGCGTGGCAGGAGAAGGATATGAAAAAGTATCCGACCGCGCCGCTTGGGTGTCCGCCGCGCGATCAGCTCATCATGCGGTTTGACACCGCAGGAAAAGTGCAGCAGGTATATTCCTTCCCCAAGGGGAAGGACGGCGAAGAAAAGCCGGGCGAATTGAACTGGGTGCATTGCATTGCGTTGGATTCAAAGGGCAACGTCTACCTTGGAGACATTCAGGGCAAGCGTGTGCAGAAGTTCCTTTTGAAAAATTGAGATAAAGGCTTCGCGCTATTTCCAGATACCGCGGAAGCGGAGGTGATCCTCCAGCACGGCGCGAAACTCCGTGATGTCCACGTCGCGCTCGACGCACACGAGCATGAGGTTGCCGTCGAGCCGGAAGTTCCCGTCCCATTCCATGACCTGCTCATCCGTCCACGTCTTGTCGTACTCAGCGAGGTGTTCGTCTGTTTGCCGCGTGAGATATGCCCGCAGACTTACGTCGGTCTCGTCCATGGGCATCCCGGCGGGGAGATGTTCGTAGTCGGGCGTAGTCGTCATGGCAGTTCTCCTGTCTTCGCTTGAAACACCGTTAATATTCGCATGTTGCGCTATGTCGATTATAGGGGCGAATGGTTTTCATCGGTTCGCCCTGAGTATGACACGTAAAGCACAACGGTTGCTCGGGAAGCTTCACGTGCTTCGCGGTGGACTGCGCGTGTATGTCGTGACACGTCGTGCAGGTAACTTCGGTTTTGCCGGCGAGTGTAACGTCGCGCGTGTTCTGCAAGATATGCGCTTCGCCTGGATTCTCGCTTTGGATGCGCTTTTCCGACAAATCAACGGCGAAATCTTTGAACAGATTATCACCGGGAACAAAATTGTTGGGAAAGGGCAGGCCTGTGCTTTTTGATGTTCCTCCGCGCAGATGACACGCGCCGCAAATCGAAATCTCCACTCTCGGCAGCGTTCGCTCTTTCTTTGCGAGCAACATCAGCGAGCCGTCTTCGGTGTGCTCAGGCACTGCGATTCCGTGGCAGGTGTGACAATCGAGTGAGACCATCTGAAACGTCTTCGCGATACTGTCAACGCCGGAGGTGTGGCAGCCCGCGCAGCGCTCGGCGAAAGATGTCGCGTGAGCATTGCCCTTGGGGTCATGCCAGACTTGCTTGCGAACATCCCATCGCGGATTGAGCAGCTCCACCGTGCCATACGATTTCGCGCGCTTGAGGAAGCGAAGAATCGCTTCGCGTCCGATCGCGTAGTCGGCGTCTCTTGGTGAATCAGCAAGTTGCCTTGCGCGCACCTCGTCATCGATTCCGCGAATTGTCGTTGCGTGGCGGTTGGTTTGCCAGCTTGGGCCGATTGTCGTGCGATGGCAGAATAGGCATGCATTGCCGTCTTCGTAGATCGGCACGGGTTTGCCCACGTGATCGCCGCCCCAATCCGCGGGATCGTGCTGCTGCGCGGACACGGTGAGCGCCACGTTCGCGAATAAGATGAACAGCTGTGTGATGCTGGGCGTGATTGTAGTTCCGCCATGTGCGTTGCAGGCAAGGACGATATCCAGCTCGCGAGAGCCCTCGCCCTATCCTTCACCTTACGCTTTCTCCGCGCGCACCCAGCCGTGCGCGGCGTTGTCGCGCAGGATTCCCTGATCAACGTAAGCGGTCTTTAACCTGCTCAGCGTGTCCTTCGGGAAGTTCGTGCGCGCGGCCTGCACGTCGATGCCGTACAGTTTGGCCGCGTTCAATCCGAAGATTTTCGCTTTGTCTTCCGCCGTCAGTTTCTTGTAACCGTGCTTCTCGCACATGGCGTCGGAAATCTCGAGGCGTTTGAAGGCATCGATCACCCACTGCGGCGAACCCCACCACAAACAGTCGGTGCCCCAGATGACATGGTCGACGCCGTAGTGCTTCACGTTTTGTCCGATGAGGTGCTGCGCGAGTTCGGGATGCACGATGGCAAGCGTGCCGAAGGCGGAACCAATCTCGCAGTAAACGTTGTTCATGTTTGGATTGCGCTTCTTGATCGCCATGAGTTCGCGATGCCATTCGAAGTCGCCCGTCTCGGGATTGAAGGTGCCGCTTTCGTCGAACTCGGGTTCGCCCGGGCCATGCTTCATCGCGGAGTGATAGATGATGAAGTTGATGTCCGGATGCGCGAGCGCCGCCTTTTCGATATCGGCGGGGGGCGCGAAGTGGCCGAGTGTGCGCGATTGCGAAGCGTAGCCTTTGTGGATACTGAAGACTTTCAAGCCCAGTTCCTTCGACTTTTCATAGAACGGGTAGGTCATTGCTTCATCGTCAAGGCGGAAGCCGTTGCCGGATCGCGCGGGGTCCATGTGGCAATACCATTTCCACGAATCGATCTTGTATTGCGTTACTTCCCGCTCCATCTGTTCAAACAGTTCGTTGAACGCGGGTTTGTTCGCGGTCTTGTCCCAGTAGTGGTTCGGAGCGCAGTTGCCCTGACACAGCGCGCGCTGCGATCCCGCGATGGTGTTCAGTTCGTGTTTGCGTTCGGACATCAACCAGCTTGGCAGCAGCCCAAGCATGCCGGGTGAGCGATCTTTGCCTTCGAGAATTGCGCCGTCCGCCCCGCGGTTGATCTCTTTTCCCGGCACGCCGGAAATGCAGATCATGCTGGTCTCGCTGTCGAAGAACATTTCCTTGACAAAATTCTCGAAGCTGTAGGCCTCTGGATCGTCGCTGAGGTTGAAGCCCATGTTGCGAATGAACGGCGAACTGCGGAAGCCGAGGTTGTAACCATTGGTGAAGTGCGTTTGCACGTCGAACACGAAATATTCGCCCTTGGGCCACTTCTCTTCGTACGCGCCCTTTTCGATGGTCTCCGCTTCCGCAACGTTCCAGTGTCTGCCGTAGACCATGTTGCTGGCCATGAACGCGGTGGCGAGGCCCATCGAACTCGCGAGGAAAGCGCGCCGTTCCATGCCAAGTTTTTTGGAACGGTCATCCGCGATTTCGCCGATGAGTTTCTCCATCTGCGCCTGTTGTTTTGTCTGTGGACGCGGCACGAACTCTTCATTCGACACCACCTGGGTGGGGAAGGGACTGTCCACGCCTTTTTCCCGGTCGCGCAGCCATTTCGGAACCCACATGACGCAGCCCTCCTCGGTAGTGATGTTGCCCGGTGCTCAATGAAATGCGATTGTGCGCGATTTCGCCTGGTTGTGCAACCGTCTTGCCGATGCTAGGGTGGAGCACCGCGAGGAATCTCATGATGTTCGAAACGTTTACGTATCGCGTTGTGCAGGGCCTGCCCATCAAACTCGATTTGTATCGTCCGGTGAACACCAGGCCTGCGCCCATCATCGTTTGGATCCATGGCGGCGCGCTGATTGGCGGGTCGCGCGGGTGGACCCAGCCCGTTGTGAGAGATTTGTTGGCGGAACTGGGATATGCCCAGGTTTCGATTGATTACCGATTTGCGCCGGAATCGAAGTTGCCGGACATCATCGACGACGTCGCGGAGGCGTTCCGTTGGATCCACGAGTCCCTGCCATTTCAATGCGCGGTGGATACGGGGCGAATCGGGGTGATTGGGGGGTCCGCCGGCGGGTATCTCACAGTAATGACGGGTTGCATGGACGTGCCCCGGCCGCAGGCGCTGGTTTCGTTGTACGGCTATGGCGATATTGTCGGGCCTTGGTACAGCGAGCCGGATCCCTTTTATTTGCAGCAGCCGAAAGTTACGGAAGAGGAGGCCCGGGCCGCCGTTGGCTCGGTGCCAATCTCGGAACAGCTTTCGGGCGGGCCGGATCGGTTCCGTTTCTACCTGTGGTGTCGACAAAACGGTTTTTGGCCGCGCGAGATTATGGGAATCGACCCCAAGCTCCAGCCGGAGGCGTTTGTTCCGTTCTGCCCCGAGCGGAACGTTGGATCGGATTACCCGCCTACGCTCCTGATCCACGGAAACGCCGACACGGACGTGCCTTATGACCGTTCGGTGGACATGGCCGCAGCCCTGGCCAAGGCGGGTATCGCGCATGAGTTGATCACCATCGAGGGGGGCCCGCACGGCTTTGATGGTCGGCTAAAGACCCATGACTGGGCGGAGAAACAGGGTACGCCCGAGGGCAGAGCGCTATCACGGGCGGTGGAATGGTTCGGGCAGTGGCTGGGGGTAGGGCCACCCTAGCCGTTTCGTTGACTGTAAGCTCACTGGGCGCCGTGCTGTGGTTGATCGCGCATCCCGGCAGCAATTTGTTCCAAAATGGGGCGGTTCTGCCTGCTCTTGGCCTACGCCCTGGTTTGACTTGCTTTTCCTTCATGTGGCATCATCTGACCCAAATAAGAAGAAGAGGCGATTAAGCGTGAGAGACCCGCGCTGCACCCCTGCTTAGGCACCGCGCGCGGCGATAAACGGATCCGAAGTATCGATCCGCCCCCACACGGTTTACACCTCCTGTTGTACGTTCTTATTGTGTGGTTCTAATTTTTGGAAACCGGACTATGCCCGAGAGTTGTGTGCGGCATGGCCTGTGTAGTTTGTCATCAAGCGAAAGGAAGATGGGGTCATGGCTACCAAAGTAGGTATCAATGGATTCGGCCGTATCGGCCGTAACGTGTTCAAACTGTTGCTCGAGAATCCGGAGTTCGACTGCGAGGTAATCAACGACCTCACCGACCCGAAGACACTCGCGCACTTGCTCAAATACGACAGCACCAACGGCGTGTTCAAAGGCACGGTCACTTCGACGGAAGATTCGATCGTCGTGAACGGCAACACGATCAAGATTTATAAGGAAAAGGACCCGACGAACATTCCGTGGGGCAAGCATGGCGTTGAACTGGTCGTCGAATCGACGGGCGTGTTCACTTCGAAAGAGAAGTGCATGATGCACATTACGGCGGGCGCGAAGAAGGTATTGCTGACAGTACCGCCGAAGGACGCAATCGACGCGGTCATCGTGATGGGCGTGAACGACAACACCTTGAAGGCATCGGACGTGGTTGTGTCGAACGCGAGCTGCACGACGAATTGCCTTGCGCCGATGGCGAAGGTCTTGCACGAGAGCTTCGGCATCAAGCGCGGTTGGATGACGACGATCCACGCGTACACCAACGATCAGCGGGTGCTCGACATGCCGCACAGCGACCTGCGCCGCACGCGCGCAGCCGCGGTCAACATCATCCCCACGACGACGGGCGCGGCCCGCGCGGTGGGCGAAGTGTTGCCGGAACTGAAGGGCAAGCTGGACGGTATCGCGATGCGCGTTCCCGTGCCGGATGGTTCGGTTACGGACCTTGTCGTCGAGTTGAACAAGCAGACAACGAAGGCGGACATCAACGCCGCGCTGAAGGCCGCGTCAGAAGGCGCGCTCAAGGGTATCCTGATGTACACGGAAGACGAAATCGTCTCCAGCGACATCATTGGCAACCCGTTCTCGAGCATCATCGACGGCAAGCTCACGAACGTCATGGATGGCAACTTCGCGAAGGTCGTGTCGTGGTATGACAACGAGTGGGGCTACTCGAACCGCTGCATCGATCTGCTGAAGAAAATGAAAGCCTAGTAAAAGAAAGAACCACCACGAAGGCACGAAGAACACGAAGAATTGTGAAATGCCGAATTGCTTCGTGACCTTCGTGCCTTCGTGGTGAAAACCAATATGAACAAACTGACCATTCAAGACCTCGACCTGAAGGGCAAGCGCGTTCTCATGCGCGTGGACTTCAACGTGCCGCAGAACAAGACCGACGGTTCGGTGCGCGACGACACGCGCATCCGCGCGGCATTGCAGAGCATTAATTACGTGCGCGAGAAGGGCGGCAAGCTGATTCTCATGTCGCACCTGGGCCGGCCGGAGAAGCCGGAGAAGGCCGAGAACGAAGCGCAGAAGCAGGAGATGCTTGCGAAGAACGCGCTGTTGAAGATGGATCCGATCGCGGCGAAGTTAAAAGAACTCGTCGGCGGGAACGTCACGAAGGTGAACGATATTGTCGGGCCTGAAGTGGAAGCCGCGGTGAATGCGATGCAGCCCGGCGATATTGTCGTGCTGGAGAACACGCGCTTTCACAAGGGCGAGACGAAAAACGACGAAGAACTTTCGAAGCAGCTTGCCGCGCTGGGCGATGTATACGTCAGCGATGCGTTTGGCAGTGTGCACCG
>CALEZK010000603.1 GCA_937928585.1 uncultured bacterium
TTGGCGCTCGGTGGTTGTGTGGTTCTACTTTTTATGCACGGGTTGTTGCAGTGTGATGGTGCGGCGATTGGTGGCGGGTAAAGGATTCCTCCGCGGTAGCGTTCGGAATGACTGGTAGTGGGAGACCGATTGTGCGGTGTGGCTTTGGATGGCTGGCGACTCGCCGTATCGGTGGAGCTGCAAAGCAGAGCTTTTCAAGAGAGCGTTCCAAAGCGGGGGCTTTGGAACGAGGTTGGGGTGACGTGTCCTCCGTGGTGACGTTTCTCGGTGGAGGCACGTTCGCGCCGGTTTCACGTACCTACGCAAACATCGCCGTTGAGCTGACTGTGAGATAAGCGGCTCGCGTTAACGGGGACGGGTTTCGGCGGTTTGGGTTGGTTATGGGTGTTGTTTCAGCCCGCATTTCTCGCCGCATCAAGGTTTTGCTTTTCAATTCGAAGTCAATCAGGCGGTGAGAAATGCTTGCGAGAAAGCCCAGAGGTTTACTGGTGAGGATTTTTCACACGCACGCCTCGTATACAAGAAGCGCTTCCGGAGACTCCGTAATCGGCTGCTTTCCTTTTGGTTACCGGATTTATCGCACGTGTGTGTGAAAAATCCGGGTCAGGAAGGTTTCCATTTCGGTTGTGCAGTAGTTGAAGACGGGGGCGGCTCGGTCTGGGGCGTGGCCCCAGCCTTTGAGGCGTTTGTAGGAGTGTGGGACTCCGTTTTTGTTCAGGGCTTGGGCGAGGATTTCGGCTTGTTCTATGGGGACGATATCGTCGATGTCGCCGTGGATGATGAGGGTCGGCGGCGATTGCGCGGTGATGTGGTGGATGGGTGAGGCGGCGCGGTATTGGTCCGGGGCGCCGCGGTAGGGCGCTCCGACGAACTTGCGGACCTCTTTCATGCGGCGCGCGAAGGGGGCCGTGAGGTCGACGGGGCCGTAGAAATCGATGACGCAGGAGATGGTTTGCGGATCTTCGGCGGTGTAAGCGGCGAGCATGGCGAGGTGCGCGCCAGCGGAGTGGCCCGCGACGGCGATGCGGCCGGGATCTCCGCCGTAGTCGGCGGCGTGATCGCGGATCCATGCAATCGCGGCGCGCACATCGTTTAGAGCGGCTGGGAATGGCGCAGTGTCGGAGAGGCGATAGTTCATCGCGATGCAGAGGTAGCCGCGCGCGGCGAAATGCATGGCGTAGGGAAGGGCAGATTTCTTGTCGCCGTGGTCCCACGCGCCGCCGTGAATCAGCAGGAGCACTGGCGCGTCGCCGTTGCGTTCGCGGGGCTGGTAGACGTCGAGCACATTGCGTTCCGATTCGACAGCATAGGGGACATCGTTTGTGATAGCTACGAGCCGGAGGTAGGCAAGCGACAAGGCGGTCTTTGTGATTTCGCCTGCTCGGAAGGCGCGCTTGATCGCCTTTTCGGATGTATAGCCCGCAGGTGCCGCCGGATCGTGCGGGGTGGAGGGCGCGACGGCGTGTTGGCAGGCTGTCGCGAACACACAGAGGAGTGCGGCAAAGGAGAGCGCAGGGCGTCGAAGTGCGGTCTTCATGCCGAACACTACAGGCGAGCCCGGGAAAGCATACATTTATAAGTCGGGTGCACTGGTCCTCCTGGCGTTTCGCTCGAATTGTACCGCGAGCCGTGACGGATATGACGCGCGTAGCCGCGTCGCGCTACACTAGCGACATGCACTGCGCGCCGTGCCGCACATCGCGAACACTCCTCCCTGTCGTGGCGGTTTTTCTTGTTTGCTGTGCTTCGGCAACAGCGACGGTAGAACCATTGTGGCACGTCGATCTTTTTTCTTCCTCACGCGGCCTTCCGGCGGTAACCGGTAAAGATGGCGAGGCGCAGCGCACCGTCCTTTTTACAACCCGGTTCGACGGCACGCTTTGGGTGGTGAACCCGGACGGCGAGGTTCGTCAGACGTTTGGCCGCAGCCAGTGGCTCGAAGGGGGTGTTGTCAGCAGCGGCGCGAATCGTGATCCGCTCGTGGTTGCACAGGACTCCGTCGGCCGCATTGTTGCGATCAACTTTGAACGCGCGCATGTAGAGACGGCAGAGGTTCCCGGGGAGCCGTACATCGGCACAGTGCCCTGCATTGCGGAGGTCGACGGCGAGCCCGGCGATGAAATAGTAGTCGCGCGCGGCGACGGGACCCTCAGCGTTTTAAGCCAGAACCTGCGACTGCTTTGGCGCTACGCGGGCGGCACGCGATTCGAATCTTCTCCGGCCATCGCGCCCCAGCTTCATGGCGAGAGCGCGATTTTCGCGCAGGACAGCGAAGGAATTGTGCACGCGGTGAGCGGAAGGGGCCGTCCGTTGTGGACGCATGCGTTACCGGAACACGCGGCACGCTTTCCCTCGATCTCCGATGTTCACGTTGTACGGTTACCGGCGATGGGCGCGGTGGTGCTGTGCAGCGACGCCAGCGGTTGGCTGTACGCGCTTGACGCATCGACGGGTGCGGAGATCTGGCGCGCGCACGCGGGCACACGAGCACTCGGCGCGCCCGCGCTGCTGCGATCGGACGACACATTGGAAATTGTCACCGTGAGCGAAGTTGGGGAAGTCTGCGTTGTAACCAGCTCGGGCGAGATACGGTCGCAGACGAGACTTCCCGCGGCGGGTTACGTGCCGCGTCCCTTATTGGCAGATGTCGATGCAGACGGGGCGAACGAAATCATCATTGCGACGCGCGACTGGCGCATTCTTGTGGCGTCCATCGACGGTGAAGTGGAGCAAGAGCTGAAATTACAGGGCAGCGCGCGCGAGGGCATATTGCTCGCCGATATCAACGCCGACGGATTTCTCGAACTGATCGCGGCTACCGACTGCGCGCGCGCGTACTGCTTCAGCACACAGGCGCGGTCCGGTTGGACGCATCCGCGCGGCGACTATCCGCACCATGGCACCACGGGAACGCTGCAGCGCATCGCAGCGCCAGACCGCTGGGGCGGGCCCGCGCGCATGCCACGGCTTGCGGCGCTTAACATTCCACCGTTTCACCGCGATGTGCCGGTGGCGGAGGCATTGCTGACCTTTCCCACTGCGAACGCGCGCCGCTGGGTGAGCGTTGTGTTGCGCGAAGACGCGAAGGTTGTTGGGTCCGCCGCGCAGCGATTGACTGCCAATACGATTACGATACCGATCGTGCGAAGCGAAGCGCGCACACTGCAACTCGATTACGTTGTGCGCGACGCACGGGGGAGGCCGGTGTCGCGGGGGAGCGGCATCTCGATTTCGCCGACGAGCGGCATTCCGATACCGCTGCCGCCCCGCGAAGAGTTTGCGCAAGCCGTGACTGAGACGGCGGTGCGCTATCGCATGCCGGAATCGTGGGCGTTGCCGGTGATTGCAGGCCGCGATCGCTGGAACGTGATGTCGCACTATCCCGAGCGGTGGCGGGAGTATGGAATCGATGGTGAATCATTCGTGCGCGATGCGGCACAACGGGTATATGCACCCGCAACACGAGAGGAAACCACTTTTCAGACCAATCACGCGGCGTGGGACGCGATCGCACGATCCAAAGCTCCGTTCTTCGTGCAGAACGAATACTTCCGGCCCTCGGTAGCGTATCCGCAATCGGCTTACGCCGAGATACTCGCGATGGGGGGCACGCGGTTCCTTGGGTTTCAGGTGCATGAGTGGGCGTATCGCGTTTGGAAAGAGGAGCTCGAATCCGCGGAATCCCCGCCCGAAACAGAGACCGAGGCCACGCGTGTATTTCGGCGTGACTTTGAAACGATTCGCGGACGCAGCCACGGCAACATCTACGCCGGTGAAGGTTACTGTTTTGTTGCGCATCAGGCGTTTTCGTGGGGGGCAACGTCGATCTATGCGGAGATCGGCGAGAACATGCCGTGCGTGCCGCTGCAATTCGCCTGGACACGCGGCGCGGCGCGTCAGTGGGGCGGGAAGCCCTGGGGCGCGTATATCTCGAACTGGTTTCGCGGGGCGGTGCTCGACACGCGTCACAAACCCGACGGGGGCGCGTTGCGGTGGTCTCCACCAGAGGACGCGACTGGCCCGAACAGCGGTCACTCGGCGTCGCTAGAGTTTCGCATGGCGTTGTCGGCTAACCTCGCAGGCGCGACGTTCCTGCACCATGAGTCCGACGCGCACAACGGATCGGTTTTTGTAAGCGAGAAGGTACCGGGCGCGTACTGGCTTAGTGAACACGGCGATGCGTTCAAGCGTGTGTACGACACGATGGAAAAGTATCCGGATCGCGGCGTGCCGTATACGCCGATCGCGTTACTGGTGGATTTCGACCACGGGTGGCGATGGGACCACGACGTGTTTGGCATATGGCCTCAGGACCGATCGCGAGAAGCAATGGAGGCGTTGTTCGAGCACCTCTATCCGTGGGGCGGCCAACTCGATTTTGAGAAAGGCTATTTGCCGAACGGTCCCTACGGCGACATCATGGATGTGCTGACGCTGGGTAAACGCACTGAGTCGATCAACGAATACGCAGTCGCGTGGCCCATTGGAGTGCGCGAGATTTCACGCGAAGATCGCGACAGTCTGATGGCGTTTGTCGAGAAGGGTGGGTTGCTCGTTGTGGATGCGGCGCTCGCGGAATCGTTGCCGCCCTCATTTCTTGGCGTGCACTTTGATGCGCGCACCGCGTACGCGACCGGGGTGCAAACGGCGTTGGGGCAGGCCGCGCCGGTTGCCTCGCCGTTTCGCTATCGCGGGCTGCGCTTGTCGAAGCAGTCGCGTCCGCTCGCGTGGACGGAGTCGGGTGCGCCAATTCTTGCGTGGAGCAGATACGGCAACGGGGTTGTTGTTGTAGGCGGAACGGAACATTGGGTGTGTGAAGATGGCGCCCTCGTGCCGTTTGTGCCGCCTTTGTTGCGGTTGTTGGGTGATACGCTGACGCCGGTATCGTGGGTCGGCGATGTTCAGGTGCAGTTGAACCGGACAAAGCAGGGGTGGCTCGTTGGTTTGTTGAACAATGCGGGCGTTGAGAAGGCACCGACAAAGGCGGCGGTGATCAATCCCGATGAGGCGCGTACCTGTTTGATCACGTATCGCGGCAATACGCCGCGTGGTTTCGTGGCGCGGATGGGGGAGGCGAAATGGGATCTTGCTGCGCGGGGAGTTGTTGTTACGATTCCGCCGGGGGAGGCGGCTTTGGTTGAGTTGTTGACGGATTGATTTTGGGAAGCGAGGGAGGGGAGGGATCGATTACGATTACGATTACGCGCACGAGCACGACGAGTGGGCAGGGGCATTTACAGGGTAGACTTTTCCCTTGTCGGCATGGATTGCCGGGTTGTTTTGAGGGGGCGGATTGACCGCGGTCGCGTTGCTTGATCTTGGGTATTGTCTGTAAGACATTGATTTTGTTTGTGTTGTGATGTTTCCCTCTTCACTTTTTATACCTTCCTAAAGCAAGACTTCCCTTGGGCCGATAATGGGTATGCAGGTTGCATCCTGTTGGCCACGTAGCAGTGTGTACGCGTGGCGGTTCGCGAATCCGGCCGCGCGGCGCAATGGCCGGACTTTGGAGGGAATCGTGGGAAGTTTATTTGGCGCGCTCGACATTGCCCGTTCGGGGTTGTCCGCCGCGCAATACCAACTCAACGTCACGGGTAACAACATTGCCAACGTGAACACGCGGGGGTACACGCGGCAGCGTGCGCTTCTCGAAGAGCGGTTTCCCTCCCTCACCCCGTTTGGTCCGCTGGGCCGGGGTGTTGGCATTGCCGGTATCGAACGTATTCGCGACGAATTTTTGGATGGGGCGTACAGCCGTCAGGTCCAGGGGTTGGGCAGCACGGAAGTGCAGGCGCAATACTTCAATTTACTCGAAGATGTTTTTCTTGAGCCCAGCGAAAACGGATTCGGCACGCGCCTGGATCGGTTTTTCGACGCGCTGAACGATTTCTCGAACAACGTGGAATCGCTGCCGGTGCGCGAGGCGCTGTTGTCCGAGGGGCAGGCGATGGCGGGCAGTTTGAACGGACTTGTCGATCGGTTTGATCAGTTGCGCACGAACGCGAATGAAGAAGTGCGTAACCTGGTTCCGGAGATCAATTCGATAGCGGACCGCATTGCGGAACTTAACCGTCAGATTCGATTGACCGAAGGCGCGGGATCGAACGCGAGCCAGTTGCGCGACCAGCGAACGAATCTTGTGGACGACTTGTCACGCATCATCAACGTCACTGTTCGTGAAGACGGATCGGGACAGACGATTGTACAGATTGGTTCCGACATTCTTGTGGACGCGTCCGGCGCGCGGGATATCATTGCGTTTCGCAATCCATCGCTTGATCCCGAGCGCAACGATCTTGTGGAGCTGCGTTTCGCGGACGACAACTCGCTGGTTGACGTTTCGGGTGGGACTGTATTTGGCGCGTTGCACATACGCGATACCGTGATCCCCGAGTTGGACGCGGAGATTGATTCCATTGCGGCCGCGCTGATTCAGGGGTTGAACGCGATTCACAGCCAGGGGAACGGCACGCAGAACATTTCGGGCACGATATCGAGCACGAATACCGTGAACAGCGCTACGGATCCGTTGTCGTCCACTGGACTGCCGTTTCCGGTTACGGCGGGGTCGGTTGATATTGTCGTGTATGACAGCGCGGGGACGCCCACGACGACGAGCATTGCAATCACCGCGGCGACGACGCTGGACGATCTTGCGACGGCGCTCAACGGCATACCGAACATGTCGGCTTCCGTATCCGGCGGGATACTCAACATCAGTGCGGGCGCGGGATTCAGTTTCTCATTCGCGAACGACAGCGCGGGCGTTTTGCCTGCGCTTGGTATCAACGGATTCTTTACCGGACATGATGCGCGTTCCATTGCCGTGAATGAAGACCTGGAAGATAATCCGGGTTGGATTACGTCGTCCTTCAGCAGCGACGTTTTGAATACGGGAGACAATGCGGCGGCGTTGCAGATGGCGGCATTGCGCACGGCGCTGTTGCTGGACAGCGGCGCGGCGACCTTGAGCGATTTTTATCAATCCACGGTTGCGGGTTTGGGTGTGGATGCGCGCGCGGTCAACGATGCGCTTCAGGTGGAGCAGTTGTTCGTTCAAAACCTCGATGAGCGCCGGCAGGAGGTGTCCGGCGTGAATCTCGATGAGGAAGTCACGAACCTGATGCTGTATCAGCGGGCGTACGAGGCGTCGGCCCGACTGATGTCCGTGACGGACAACATGCTGGAAACGCTCCTGTCCATGGCCCTGTAATCCAGGGTGAACGGGCGCGCACTGGCTGGCGCTTGTGACCTAACCCCACGCTCGTAGTATCATGCCCGCTAGAATTTTGCGGGGCGCGCAACTAAGCGGCGGGGAATACTGAATGGGTATCTTTTACTGGTATTGGTACACGTTCCTGGGTCAGATGATTTTAATTCCCCTCCTCGGGGATTCGATCAACAGCATTCCCGCGCCGGGGATCACCTTTCACCTGATCAAGCTGGTCATGACGCTGCTGCTCGTCTACCTGATCACGCTTGTATTCAAAGCCATCCGAAAGATTGCGCGGAACGCTATGCGGCGGGATTCCCTTGTGGACTCGGCGGACGTTCGCGCGTTGCAGAACCAGGGCAATGAATTCCAACAGACGCTCATGGCCGCGCGCGATATCGACGCGACGATTGCGCCGCTGAAGAAGGCGCGCAACTATGTGCGCATGGGCGAAGTCTACGCTTCGATGAACCGGCACAAGGAAGCCGCTAAGTGGTTCCGTAAGGGGGGCGACAAGAAACGCAGCGCCATGGAAATGGCGAAGATGGGGAACACGTTGAAGGCCGCGAAGATCCTGATGAAGGAAGGGGACTTCGGCAACGCGGCGAACTTTTTTGCGGAGAAGGGCAAGTTTGTCGATGCGGCGAAGGCCTATGAACGATCGGGTCTGGTTGCGAAAGCCGCGGCGGCGTATGCGCAGGCGGGCAGCTATGGCGCGGCAGTCGATTCCTATCGGAGTTACTTCGAGAATCCGAAGGACACGTCGGAAGCGCAACTGATTTCCGCGGACGAGTGCGTGAAAATTCTCGACAGCGAGCCGGGGAAATCGAAGGTCAGCGCGGAACAGCGCAAATCGCTGTTGCCGCATCTTGCCAAACAGTTCGAGTTGGCGAAGCGATTCGATCATGCGGCGGCGCTTTACAAGGAATTGGGCGATTTCGATCGCGCGGGCGAGGTGTACCTGCTGGCGGGAAAGCTGGAGGACGCGGCGAACTGCAAGCGCCAGGCGGGGAAAGAAAAAGAAGCGGCGCAGATCGCGGGGCGTTTCCATCAGGCCAAGGGGAACTGGCGCGAATCGGCTACGGCGTATGCACAGGCCGGCGATTTCATGAACGCGGGCGAAATGTTTGCGCGGGCGTCGGACGCCGTGCGCGCGGGGGAATGTTTTGAGCGGGCGGGCGAGTTTTACCGCGCGGGGCTTGCGTACGCGCATGCGGCGCGGTTCGAACCGGCGATCAAGGCGCTGCAAAAGATCCCGGAGAATCATGCGAACTTCGAGCAGTCGCGCGCGTTGTTGGGGCGCTGTTTTTATGAGTTGCACGATTACGCGCACTGCGCCGCGGCGCTTGAAAACCATCTGATGGGCAAGCGCGTGGATACGGGCAATACCGAGTATTTTTATATGTGGGCGCTTGCGCTTGAACAGCTTGGAAAGCTTGACGAGTCGCGCGATATTTTGTTGAAGATTCGCACGGTGAACGTGCAGTTCAAAGATGTCGCGACGCGGTTGTCGAACATTGCTTCGCGTATTTCGCTGGCGGCGCAGAGCGGTCCGAATATTGTGGGCGCGGCGACGGTGTATACGCCGCAACCGGGCACGGGCGCGCCGGGCGTCGGCGCCGCGGCGACGGTTGCGACGCAGGTGATGGAATCCGTGGAATCCAACCTTGGCGGACGTTACGTGCTTGAGAAAGAGTTGGGTCGCGGCGGCATGGGGGTGGTGTATCTCGCTCGGGATTCGCAGTTGGAGCGGCCCGTTGCGTTGAAGTTTCTCGGCAATCTTGTGGACAGTTCGGAAGAATTTCGGCAACGTTTTGTGCGCGAGGCGCGGACCGCGGCCAAGATTTCGCATCCGAACATCATCGCGATCTACGACATCAGCGCGAGCGTCGGGAAGGCCTATATCGCGATGGAGTACATCGATGGGCCGAGCCTGCACAAGTATCTTTCGTCGAAGGGCGGGTTGAAGGCGAAAGAGGCGATCAACGTGATGGTGCAAGCGTGCAGCGCGCTTGCGGCGATACACGAGGCGGGTATTGTGCACCGCGACATCAAACCCGACAACATGCTGGTTGCGAAGGGCGGGCTCATCAAGCTGACGGACTTTGGTCTTGCGAAGGCGGACGATTCGCGCATGACGCGGACGGGCGTGGTGATGGGTACGCCGAGTTACATGGCGCCGGAGCAGGTGCTTGGCAAAGACGCCGATGCGCGGAGCGACATCTATTCGATGGGTTTGGTGCTGTACGAATGCCTTACGGGCGAGACGGTGTTCATGGGGCAGGACGTGCTCGAGCGTCAGCTTCAGGAAATGCCGCCGCCGCCGAGCGAGAAAGTAGAAGGCATTCCGCCGGCGCTTGATGAAGTTACGCTGAAGTGCATTGCGAAGAAGCCTGAAGATCGCTATCAAACGGTGCGCGAACTGATTACCGCGCTTCGCGCCGTGCAGACGTAATGCGCATGCGCCTGGTAGTGGTCGGAGGGAATTTGCAATGAGCAGCACCGAAGGAAGAGTAGCGGCGATAGCGGTTCGCACGGAAAAGCTTGGGCCGATGCGCGAGATTGAGGTTGCGAACGCCGCGTTGGGCGGCGGCATTGATGGCGACATTCCGGTGAAGATCACGCGCGGGATCACGCTTATCTCGCGGGAACAATGGGAACAGGCGATGGGCGAACTTGGCGCCGATCTGCCTTGGCATACGCGGCGCGCGAACGTGCTTGTCGAAGGGTTGCCGTTGCAGAACCTTGTGGGTCGCGTTGTGCGAGTTGGCGGGGTGCAAATCCACATTCACGGCGAGACCGAGCCGTGTGGATTGATGGATCGGCTGTATGACGGGCTGCAATTTGCTTTGAAACCCGAGATGCGCGGCGGTGTGCACGGGGAAGTGATTCAGGCTGGGGCGTTTTCCGTGGGCGACACGATTACTTTGCTTCCTTGATGGGGTGCGCGCTTGGCGGGGACAGCCACCCGTGAAGCACGGGTGGCTGTCCCCAGCAACAAGCGCGACCGAACTGTGACGAAGAGGAGTTTCATGTCTACGTCATCTCCGGCGGCTCAACTGCGCGAACGTATCAATGCGATTGCGGATATCAATGCCGCAGTTGCCGTGCTGCAATGGGACCAAGAAGTTTATATGCCGCCGAAGGGCGCGGGGCCGCGGGGCATGCAGCTTGCGACGTTGTCGGCGTTGTCGCACCGCGAGTTCACGAGTCCTGAAACAGGGACGTTGTTGGCGGAATGTGAAGCGGCACGGGATACGCTGTCCCATGCCGACGAGCGGCTCGTAGCGATTGCGCGGTACGATTTCGAGCGCGCGCAGCGGTTGCCGGAGCGTTTCGTGCATGCGTTTGCGAAGGAATGCAGCGCGGCGTATGAAGCGTGGACCAAGGCGCGGCAGGAGTCGAAGTTCAGTCTCTTTCAGCCGAATCTTGAACGCCTGATCGAACTTTCGCGGCAGCGCGCGGAGTACCTCGGATATACCGGTTCGCCATATAACGCGTTGCTTGAAGACTACGAACGCGGAATGACGGCGGAACAGCTTAAAGTCATATTCGCAGACCTTGCGGATCGCCAGTCGAGGCTTGTCGAGCGGATTCTGCAATCGCCGCATCAACCCGATACGGCGTGGCTGAATGGGACGTGGGACACTCAGGCGCAATGGGATTTTGGAATGCGCGTGCTGCGCGATTTGGGGTACGACCTTGAAGCGGGGCGGCAGGATCGTTCGGTGCATCCCTTCTCGACAATTTTTGCGATTGACGATGTGCGGATAACCACGCGGTTGAGTTCGGAAGAGCCATTTTCTTCGCTCACGGGCACGATTCATGAATGCGGTCATGCGCTGTATATGCAAGGACACGATCCCGAAGACGGGCGCACGATGCTGGCGGATGGCGCTTCGTTGGGAATGCATGAATCGCAGTCGCGGATGTGGGAGAACGTCATCGGCAGAAGCCTGCCATTCTGGAAGCATTACACGCCCACCCTGCGCGAACATTTCAAGGGCAGGCTCGATGCGGTAACGCCGGAACAAATCTATGGCGTGTTGAACAAAGTCTGCCCTTCGCTGATCCGCGTGGAAGCCGACGAGTGCACCTATAACCTTCACATCATCATCCGCTTCGAGATTGAGGTGGGCCTCATTGAGGGCAGCATCGCGGTGGGTGACGTGCCGGAAGTTTGGAACGCGAAGATCAAGCAATACCTTGGGCTGGACGTGCCGAACGACGCGCAGGGGTGCCTGCAGGACATTCATTGGTCGCATGGCGCGTTTGCCTATTTCCCCACATATGCGCTGGGGAACCTGTATGCAGCGCAGTTCTTCGAGACGATACAGAAGGACCTGCCAGGGTTGTGGCAAGACATTGAGCGGGGTGCGTTTGCGCCCCTGCTTTCCTGGTTGCGGGACAAGGTCCACCGGCATGGACGGAGAAAGCTGGCGACGGAGATCATTCGCGAAGTTACCGGGGAGGCGCCGTCGTCCGAGCCTTACTTGAGGTATCTGGAAGGCAAGTATGGGGCGTTGTATCGGATTTAGTTCGGATTTTTCTGGGGTGAATAGGGGAGTTGGGAAATAGGGCTGGGGGGACAGCCACCGGCGAAGCGCCGGTGACAGTCCCCTTGGTGCTGGTGACAGTCCCCTTTGGTGTTGGTGACAGTTCCTTGGCGGGGTGTTTTTTGGGTCTTCGGTTGACGGATTCCCGCGCCTTATGGTACGGTGCTGCCAGTAGTTACGCTGCCAATACGCCGCACCATGCCCAAGTTTCGCGGTGCGGCATCGGGGTGTGGGCAAACCATTAGGTGGGGCGATGCGGACTCCAAACAGTCGGCGCGGCTTTTCACTCATCGAATTGATGGTAGTGATAAGCATAATGTCCATTCTGGCGGCCTTGCTGCTGCCGGCGCTTGCGCGTGCGCGCGAGCGGGGCCGTCGCGCCGTTTGCCAGAACAACCTCAAGCAGATGGGCCTCACGTTTTTGATGTTCGCCAACGAGCACAACGGGTTTTACCCGCCGGGTCATCCCAATCTGTTGTACGGCGAAAACCATACAATTCCCGTTGGAATGGAACACACGCGGCTGGTGCGCAACAATTTTACATTCGATCCGCGCGACATGTTTCCCGACTACCTGAACGATGTGGGGGTGTTGCGTTGTCCCTCGAGTGCCCTTGATCCCACGGACATCGACGTCAAGCCTTTCATGGATGTCTCGTTCATGCCGGACAAGATTCCGCCAGCGATGGCCAACGATCCGCGGAACATCGGAAGATTGGAACGCATGATTCGTGAACGCCCCGATTACGAATGCATTACCAGCCAATATTACATCTATTTGCCGTATGCGGTGGCAACAGAAGAGAACCTCCTTTTTCTTTGGGATGACCTTAATCGCCGCATGGCCGATGCCGAAGTTGATTTCATGCGGGAACAAATTACGGTTCCCGGAGGGCATGGGATGGCGGGCACCGATACCTTTATGCGCATGGCTGTTGGCGTGAACCGTCACTTTGTAGCAGACATTGACGACCCATCGTCCAGCGCGGTATCCGACACTGAAATTCCTGTCATGTTTGATACGGTCGCGATTGACGGTCAGTTGTTCATGAATCACTTTGTTCCGTTTGGCGGGAATGTGTTGTATCTCGACGGACATGTCGAGTGGATGCCGCTGAAAGACAACAATCTTCGACCGCCGTTTACGCCGTTGCTGGTCGAGTATCTGCGGGCGAACGTTTACACGAATCAGGCCCTGACGAACATTCCGCCCTGGTGCAGCAACCGCTCGCCGGATACGCCGTTCCGCGGCCGGTACGAGTTTTATCCGAGCGATCCAATTTACGACGGGCTATTCTTTTAAACAGCACAGTGCAAGAGCCTGGTCATCTCTGGCCGGGAATTGAGGAGAAAGAGGTCAAACATGGTCCATTCGAAGGTTCGATACGGAATTCTCGCCACGCTCGCGTGCGCGCTTGCCGCACCCTCCGCGCTCGCATGGGGGCCGGATGCGCAAAGCGCAATTGTCGGAACGGCGTTTCAGGTAATTGGCAAAGGATTCGGCGATGCGTTTGAGACGGTCGAATACAATTACAAGCGAGACGTGCTTGCGGGGGCGGCGGCCGGCAGACAAGTGATCAATGCCGAAGGCCACCTCCAGACGAACACGGAAGTAATGCATGCGATTGGCAATGAGATGCAGTTACTCCGCGACGTACGCAAGCGGGGCGGCGGCGGCAGCTATTTCGCATACCGTATGGGCGTGCTGGCTGCGATGGTGTCCGATGTGATGTTCCCGTTGACTTTCGAAACCGATCCAGCCGGCGCGCAGCTTCGCGCACAGGTGGAGCGCGACATCGACAAGCACCTTCGCTCTTACCAGATGCGGACGAACGAGCCCAAGCTGGCGTATGTGCGCAATCCGGTTCAGTATCTCAGCGAGCGCCAGAAATACTTTGCAGACGCGCGTCTGATTCTTGAAGCAGACTACACGCGCGGCGAGGGTTATAACGGTTTTGCGAAGTCTTCATCCCGCGCCCTGCTGCAATCGACCATCGAAGCAGTTGCCGACGTGTGGTTCACCGTGATGCGCCCCGAGGGCGACATGGGCGATATAAAGCCGTCTACCAAGTCCGTAACGCAATACGCCACGGAACAGGTGGTTTATCAGCTTCGCGAGAAGAAGAATCTCCGTGAAGCGGAACGCGCCTATCGACAATTTGCGGCGCTCAAGTCGGATTCGCTTGAGGCATATGAAAAGTTGGGCGACGCCTACTACTCGTTCGGTCCGGAAGGGCGGGAGCGCGCGGTCCAGGAATGGAGCAATGCGCTCACGATGACGGGCCCCGAACGGAGCCGCGTGATGAAGAAGCTGGCCTCGCACTATTTGGGACTTGGCAGGGCGTATCTCGCGGATTCCGAGAAGCCGAATGCGGCGAAGGACGCGCTGCCGAACGCGCTTAACAGTTTCACGCGCGCGTTGGAGTACGACCAATCGAATTCGGACGCCGCCAAGTTGATCAATCGCACGCAGATACTTATCAGCGAACGGGATCAACGCCTCTCGCTGGCCATTGAGACATTGGCTGCCGCGGATTCCGTGGTGAAGCAGGCGGAGAAGAGCGACATCGATCAGCAGTACGCTGAAGCGATCGCGCAGTACAAGACGGCGATCACGGTGTATGAGCAGGTTGGCGATGAATTCAAGGAACAACAGGACGCGGCAGACACGGGCAGAGAAGAATCGAAGCGACAGATCGCCCGCATCATCAACAAGGTGCTCGATCTCGCGTCAGACCGAATTGAAGACGGCGATCGTTCGTTGGATGAGAAGAAGTTCGACGAGGCCATCGACCGCTTCCAGAGCGTGCCTACGTTGCTGCAGATGGTGCCTGAAGACTTGACGGGGCCGCAGGCGCAGGAAAAGCTGACACTGCTGGAACAGGTGGACCAGAAAGTGGCGGATGCGGAGAAAGCGAAGCGCGCACAGGCGAGCCAAGACCAAGCGACCGCGGCAGCCGGCGGCCAGCCGCGCTAGAGCATTTTAAGTAAACACGCAGCCGCGAAGGTAAGCGATTTGCGTTTATTTACAGTATTTTTGACTACGTTCTCGGCTACATTGAAACGCAGATCGCTGTAGTCAGCCGAAGCGCAACCGATAGAAATGACCGAGGGGTGTTGCATCCGCACCGGATGCAACGCCCCTCGGGTTTATAGAGAGGGCCTCAAACCGCGCCCGATTTCACTTCGTCCGTTAGCCTTTTCCTAGTTGGAACCGCCGACGCGCGACTTCGGTATCGTTACAGTCAACACGCCATCTTTCAGGCAGCTCTTCAAGTGCTCGCCATCAACAACATCCTGCAAGGCCATGCGGAGGATGGATTGACCCATTACGCGATTTTCTCGCGAAGATTGGGAAGCCGAACTCTCTCCATGCAGCCGGCGTGTAATCGAGATGGTGAGCGTTTGCCGCACGATGCCCACCGAGACATCCGTCTCTTCTACTCCGGGCAATGCGACAGTAGCGACGTAGGCATCGCCGACGTCTTCAACGCGCAAGCGCTGATCGGCGGACGTGGGGCGCAAGCATGGAATCGCCCCTCATCTGACCGATGAGGATGCCCATGTCATGCCGTACCTGATCCAGGTCTGCAAGGGGATCCCAGAAGAACAGGTCGGCGCGGGAGTAGGGTTCGCCAAGGGGGGCGGAGACGGGTTCCATATTTTCGGGCGGTGAAGACTCTCTTATGGGTTCACGCGGCGCGGTGATTACGTTCCAGTCGGCGGCGGTGCCATCGTGTTCGAGGCGGTCCAGTTCCGCCATGGCGTGGTCGACGCGGGAGTTCATTTCCCAAAGGAGGTAGCCTTCGCCGCATACGGCAACGGCCAAGAGGAAGGTGAGCGCGTTCAGGGCGCGTTGTTTCACGCCGTTCTTTGAAACGCGGGTATCGGGAGATGCCTCTAATTCCGGCTCACTCACTGGGAACTGCTCCAATTACGCCAAACACTCGTCAGAGAGCAAACTCTGTGCCGATAAGGCACGAGCGCGTCGCTATTCACAATCCTTTGACATAAAGAGGGTTATAGAGTCAAGCGGGCAGGCCGCGGCACGTGGAAACAGGCCGTTTTCGGACATATGGGCATGGCTGCGCCTCATTTGGGCTTTGGGTGGCGGACGGCGGTCTGGCGGGCCTGGCTAGGCGGGCAGCGCCTCTGGCTTCAACGGTTTGACCGTCAGATCGCCGTATGTGGCGGTTGTGTGCACGTTCGACAGCGCGCCCTTCCAGTGGCGAGACCGCGCGAAGTGGAACAAGCGGTCAAAGGTGTCTTCCTGAACGGGCGGCAGTGGCAACGTCGCTTGGGTGGCGCGCAAGGTATTCGACATGTTGAAGCGCGGCTGACGGAAAGCGTAGGGGCGATAATATTGAAACGCCGATCGCGCCATCTGTTCGACTACGTGCACCGCGCCTGTCAGTTCCTTCACCAATTCGAAGCGAAGACCGGCATCGTCGAGATGCGCATTTACCCAACCGAGCATATCGCCCAGTGTGATGCCGCTTGCGTCAGTGAGGTGATAGGTTTGATTGCTTGGGCCGTCATTTTCGATGATCGTCCAGAGGGCCTTTGCGGTCCAGTCCACCGGAACGAAATTACAGGGCGTGCTTGCTTCGCCTTCGATGCGAACCAGCCCGGCGCGATTCGCGAGACGCGTTTGCGCGAGGTGAATCAGCCGGAAGAAGCCGTAGACATTTTGAAAGTCGGAGATGGAGCCATCCGAACTTGAGCCGACGATAATGCCAGGGCGGAAGATTGCTCCCCGAATATCACCCCGATCGAACGATGCGCGCACGGCGGCTTCCGCGAACCATTTGCTGCGTTCGTATGCGTTGGTGAAACCGTGGCGGTCGTCAAGTTCCGTTTCATAAGCGACGCCGGAGCGGGCGCCCGCGACATATGCCGTGCTTACGTGATAGAGGGGCACGCGACGCAGGGACAGGAAATCGATTACGTTGGACGCGCCGCCGACGTTGGCTTCCCATACGCTATGGCTGTTGCGGGGATCGAAGCTTGTGGACGCAGCGCAATGAATGACTGCGCGCGCGCACCCGAGCACGCCCGCGGCGGTGCGCGGATCCATGCCAAGCCAGGGCCGCTGCACGTCACCCTTGGCGATGCTTACGTCTTCCGCGGCGTGGCGAAGGCCGTAGACGCTCAGGACTGCGCGTATCCGCGCGCGGGCCTGCTCTAGGGTTGCATCGCGCATGATGGCGATGGGCCGGTAGCCGCGGAGAATGCTCTCTGCGAGTAGGGCACTACCGAGAATTCCGGTGGCGCCGGTGAGTACGATTGCGGGTCGTGTATTTTTGCTGCTCACGGTATCTATTCCCTCGTTGCGCAGCCGTTAGACCACGAACACGCGTAACGCGTTTCACTTTAATGATTTCGCCTCTGCGCAGGCAGATCGATACCTCGATACTACCGCTGGCAAGTGGCTTGCGTTACAGACGGTTGAGATGGTATCGAATTGCGATAGGTGATTTATCTCGTGCGATACCCTGATCATGGGGACGGGGAGTTCCCCTAAGGGGAATGGGTTTTTGGGGACAGCCACCCGCGCGATTTTGGTTATCGAGAATGGTTGTGGCGATCGGCGCTTGGTGACAGTCCCCTTTTGGCTGTTACGCTTTTTCGCGGTCCTCGTATTGGCGTTTGTAGTATTCCTTGAACGAGCCGTTTTTGATGGGGCGCCACCACCATTCATTTTCCTGATACCACTTGACGGTGAGCGCGATGCCCTCGTCCCAGTTCATGAGCGGTTCCCATCCGAGGGCCTTCAGTTTGCTTGAATCAATTGAATAGCGTCGATCATGGCCGGGCCGATCTTTGACCGGCTTGATGAGATCGAGGCCGCGGCCCACTTCTTTCAGTATGCGGTGGGTGAGGACGACATTCTCTCGCTCGTTTTCACCGGCGATGTTATAGATGTTTCCGGGTTGACCGTGGCGCAGGGCGTGATCGATGCCGCGGGCGTGGTCTTCGACAAACAACCAGTCACGTACATTTTTACCATCGCCATATAACGGCACTTGTTCATTGTCGATTGCATTGGTCACGAACAAGGGCAGCACTTTCTCCGGATACTGAAACGGACCATAGGTGTTTGAGCCGCGCGTGATGATAACCGGCAGGTTGAACGTGTGGAAGTACGACATGCCGAGTAGTTCGCCGCCCGCTTTGCTCGCCGAATATGGGTTGCGCGGGTTGGCGGGATCGGTTTCCTTGAAGGAGCCTTTGTCGATACTGCCGTACACTTCATCGGTGGATACAAGCAGAATGCGTTTGGTGCCCAGTTTTTTCGCGGCTTCGAGAATATTGTGAACGCCCTTCACATTTGTGGCGATGAAATCGCTTGCTTCCATGATGCTGCGGTCGACATGGCTATCCGCGGCGAAATTCACGATGGCATCGCACCCTTCCATCGCCTTTTCCATTGCGGCGGCGTCCGCGATGTCGGCCTTCACAAAGGTGTGGCGTTTGTCGTCAACGCCCTTCAGATTGTCGAGGTTGCCCGCGTAGGTGAGCTTGTCGACATTGACGATATGCAAGTCCGGATAGGTTTTCAGAGCATATCGAACGTAGTTCGATCCAATGAATCCGGCGCCGCCAGTAACCACGATGCGTTTCATGCTGCGTTCTCCCTTTGCTTCATATAGCGCGCGAGTGCGTCGCGCCAGTCGGGCATGATCATTCCGCATGCCGATTCGAGTTTCTCATTCGACAACACCGAATACGCCGGACGCGCCGCCTTCATCGGATATTCCGAGGCGGAGCACGGTTCGATCGGCGTATCGAGGCCGGCAGCGGCCACTATCGCCTGGGCGAATTCGAAGCGTGAGCAGAAGCCGGCGTTGACGGCGTGATAGATGCCGTATGCCTTGGTCTTAACCAGCGCACGGGCTGCCTCAGCGAGATCGCGCGTGTACGTCGGCGATCCGATTTCATCGTTCACGACGCGAAGCAGAGGCCTGTTTTTTGCCGCGCTTATAATCTTCTCCACGAAATTATTGCCGCCTGGGCCGTACAACCAAGCCGTCCGTATGATGAACGACTGGGGATTATTCCACAGCGTACTTTCCTCACCGCGCGCCTTCGATTTTGCGTAGACGCTTTGCGGCGACGTCTTGTCCGTCGGTTCATAGGGCGCGCGCTTCGTGCCGTCGAAGACGAAGTCCGTGCTGAAGTACACGACAGGCACTTCCAGCGCGGCGCAGGCTTCGGCGATGCGTTGCGCGCCGTTTGCATTAACATGGAACGCGGTGCGTTCGTCGCCCTCCGCTTTTTCCACGTCCGTGTAGGCAGCGGCGTTCAATACCACGTCTGGCCGGGCGTCGCGTACTGCGATGCGCACAGCCTCGCCCTCAACGATGTTGAGTTGGGAATGTGTCAACCCCATGACGGTGTGATCCGCCTGAAAAACGCGGAGCAGGTCGCGGCCAAGCTGGCCGCCCGCTCCGAAGACTAGAACTCGCATGCAGTGTTTCCAATGGGCCTTCGCGGGGGGGATTGTAGCAGGTAGTAATGGAGCAATAAACCCGGTGCGGATTGGCCTTGCGGGGGCGCTTTTACGCATCTCGATTTCTCTGGCGGTAATTGCGATATCTATAGTTTTTCGTAGGCCACGCAAGCCAAAGCGGCAGCGTTGCTGCCGCAGTCCATATAATGAGTTGGAAGCGGAGTGTCGTTCGCGCCTATGCTGAGTGGGCGCGGAGAATTGGCAAATGGAGTTGTTTCATGATTATCGACAAACTTGCTAACGCAGGCAGATATTCGTCGCTTGGTCCGCGTTGGAAGGCGGCGTTCGACTTTTTGTTGAACAGCGATTTGGGCGCGATTGCCGATGGGCGCTACGAACTCGATGGGGATCGCCTGTTTGTGCTGGTGTTTCGATATACGAGCCAAGTGCGCGAAGCGGGGACATGGGAGGCGCATCGGCGGTATGCGGATTTGCAATACATCGTACACGGTGAAGAGTGCATGGGGGTTACGTTGGAAGGCAGGTTGACGGCGAAGCCCTATGACGCGGCGCGTGATTGTCTTTTCCTTACCGGCGATTGCAGCGATATCATTACGGTTCGCGCGGGGGAGTTCGTGGTTTTCTGGCCGGGGGAAGCGCACATGCCGAATCTCGCGGTTGACGCGCCGGCGCCGGTGATGAAAGTGGTGTTGAAGATCGCCTGTGATTAGGTTCGCGGTGCGTTAGCGTTTGGGTGAATCGCGTTAAGCGAGATTCTGCGTGCGGCGAGACATTGTTTGTGACGGCGGTTTGCCTATAGCGAAAAATACAGAGCGTCAATTCGTTTTCTTTTGCGCGGGCTTGCCGTGGCAGGCGGCAGATTCCTCGCGATGATCGGAATGTCCCCAGGGGAGTTTTCGACTAAAAACACTGTGTTTCTTGGCCTCAAGTATTGCGTGTTTTTGCCGATAAATACGTCAGACGCCAAGGCACGGAGGCCGAGGCAGCTCCCAGACACGGATGTCGCAAAGTTGAACTCGAGGTTGGGATGCGCAAGCACCCAACACTCGCATTGCCGGCGGATGCTTCCCTCATTCGCCATCCCATAGCGGACATGTGTCTCATCCCTGCACATGACCGAATCGAGAGCTTCCCTCCGAGAGTGGCGCCACAATCCCATAGTTGTGGCGCTCTTCCTTTTTGCAGCGGGTTGCATTGGCGCTTGTTTGGCTAAAGATTTTGTCGGGCGCTGCCGATATACGAGCCATGAGCCAAGACAAGGACGTCGCAGAAGTTGACACGGATGTCAGCCTTTTTCAAGACCAAGGCACGTCGTACCCTGAAGCAAAAACGGCGGACTAATCCCACCGCCTTAGGAAATGACAGCCCCAGGTCTTACCCTCTGAGCAATGCGCCACGATCTACTGATCGTGGCGCATTTGTTATTTTCCGCGCGGTTTCGTTGCGCACACCATGCCCCACTGCATGGCGTTGGCTTCACAGCACCGGAGTTTCAGTTCCCATCGCGCGCGGAGGTACGCGCGAGCGGCATCATCGAGCGCATGGGCCGGCGCGGATTGCAGGCGCGAAAGATCCTGTGCGAGCAATGCGAGCAGATCGGGGGTGATGTTGTGGTGGGTGATAGCTTCGAACCCGGCTGTGCGAAGCAGGGCGGCATAGACGGAGTGTGTTGCGAGGTGGTAGCCGGATTCGGTGACGTATGCATCGAATTCGGCGTTGGTTACACCATCGGCGCGCAGGTAATCCGTGAAGAAGACGCGCCCCCCTGGCTTTAGTACGCGAAAAATGCGGGACAGCAACATCGCTTTATCCGGAATGTGTAAGAACGAATCCTTGCTGTATACCGCGTCGAATGAGTCCGCGGGAAGTTGCGCATGGAGAAAGTCGCCCGCAATGAAGCGCGCTCCGGCGCAATTGCGCTGTGTCGCGCGAATGCGCGCTTCCTGCGTCATGGAATCGAGGAGGTCGATTCCGGTGACGTGCGCGCCGAAATGTTCGGCGAAAAGAAACGCCGTGCCGCCGAGTCCGCTGCCGATGTCGAGTACGGCGTGGCCGGGTTGAAGCGGCAAGGTTTCCGCTGCGTGGCGCGCAATGCGTTCCGCGCCGGAACTGAGATAGCCTTCGCCAAAGATCCACTCGTATCGCTGCACGCTGTTCGCGGCATATTGCGCAGGCGTTGGGGTATCGTACTTCACTTTTGCCAAGGCGAGTCCGTGGGCGGGCGCCGTGTACCCTTTGTAAGGCCCGGGGCCATTCAGGAGTTCTTGCAGCCGCGATTCCGGGAGCTGGCCGCGCGCGACATCGACGAGTGTTCCGGTGATATTGCGCACCATTTTGTATAGAAAGCCATCGCCATGAAAGTTGATGCGGTAGATGCCGGACGCGTCCATCGAAGTGAAAATGCCGCCGGGTTCGATGTCCACTTTGTGCAACGTGCGCACAGTGCTTTCTTTCTCCGCGCCGGCGCATTGAAAGCCCGCGAAATCGTGCGTGCCCTCGAATCGGCTGCACAACGCGTGGAGTTGGTCGAGATTTACACCGGGCGGCAACGTCCAAACGAACGGCGCAAGAAACGGATCCGTTTCTCGGGCTGTCGAGAAAGAGTATGCGTAGTGCTTTCCGGTTGCCGATTTGCGCGCGTGAAAGCCTTCCGGCGCGACCGTAATGTCCGTCACCAAGATGTCCGGCGCGAGCATCTTCGAGAGTGAGCGCCGCAAGGATTCGAGGTCTCGGCCGGCG
>CALEZK010000604.1 GCA_937928585.1 uncultured bacterium
AGATGATACAAGTGTGACTGGTTCACCAGATGCTATCTGGTTTGATGTACCTCCCTCAGAGGAAAAATTCCTCACGAGTCAACTCGCCGGCGTTGAACTCTGGTCTCGACTAAAAGCTGGTCACGTCGTCGCATTGGATGTTGGCGGTTTAGAATCGATTCTCGAAAAGGCTCCCGACGAATCCGCGGCGAAGTTATGGGAAGGCGAAGTGCTTTGGTTGCCAATGCCTGATGGCAACTACGAATCCTTCTCGGTCGTTGAGTCTCCAATCTTATCGCCGGATACTTCGGCGGAAAACCCAGAAATTCGCACCTATTCTGCGCAGGGAATTGACGATGCTAGCGCGGTGTGCCGATTCAGTCTCACGCCGTCCGGCTTTAGTGGAATTATCCTGAGTTCGCGCGGCACGGTGCTGATTGACCCTTGGTTGGAGCAGGGCTTGTACGCTTCATACTATACGAAGGATGCGCGCGACGGACGCGAAGCTTTTCTGTGTGGCGTAACCGACGTTGATGATGCAAAGGCCATCTCTGGGGATGACGCCAAGTTTCGCAGTGGAACGAAATTGAAGACGTTCAGACTCGCTGTAGCTTGCACTTCGAGTTACGCAAACCTGGTTTCAAATTTGCCAAGTCCTAGATCGCCGGCTGACGCGATCGCGGCGTCAGTTAATCGGGTAAATGCTATCTTTGAGCGCGATGCCGCTATTCGTTTTCTTCCGATTGTTAGTTCATCAATTATCTTCTCCGATAGTCAAACAGATCCATTTGCAAGCCTTTCTACTGACACGGAAATGATCAATAAAGCACAGGAAGTTATCTCGGAAAAGATTGGTGTTGACAATTTTGATATTGGCCATGTGCTTCACAGTAGCGGTGGTGGTCTCGCGGTTCTGGGTGCCGCGTGCAATGCAACTACGAAAGCCAAGGGTAAATCCGTATGGAAAGATGGCTCCTATGATGTCGACTTCGTCTGCCACGAGATCGGGCATCAATTGGGCGCAACACACACTTTTAATACCGCATTGTCCCCGTGTGTGGAGAATCTATTCAGGGGGACGGCTTATGAACCTGGATCTGGCACAACCATCATGTCCTACGGAAACGGCGTATGCGGGACAGATGATCTTTCAGGAAATAAGGTCGATTCTTTTCACTCTGCGAGCATCTTGCAGATGCTCGACTATGTGAAGCAATCGGGGACCTGTGCAATAGAAAGTGATACAGGAAATCGCCCACCAATTCTGAACAAGCCAAGTAACTGGGATATCCCTGCGAAGACCCCTTTTTCGCTGACTGCTGTCGCCGCCGGACAAGTCGGAGAGGTGTTGAAGTACAGTTGGGAAGAGCTCGATTTGGGACCTGCGCAAAGCCTCTCGGACGCGGACAATGGAAAGAGTCCGCTTTTCAGGGTTTGGCCGTCGAGCGAATCCTCCACGCGCGATTTTCCTCGACTGCTCGATCTGTGGTCGGGAACGCTGAGCCCAGGCGAGAAACTGCCGACGCTCTCGCGGGAGATGAAGTTCAGCATTATCGTGCGGGACAACAGGGACAACGGCGGCGGTGTAACGACGGGCCTATCGAAGGTAAACGTAGTTGGCAGCGCAGGGCCATTCGAGGTGAAGTACCCCAATACATCTTTGACGCTGGGCGGCGGATCGAATGTTGTGGTGAAGTGGGACGTTGCAAAAACGGACACCGCACCAATCGATACGCAGAGTGTCAATATCGTGCTGTTAACGAAGGATGGACTAAACATAGTCCCAACCCTTCTCCAAGGCAATACACCCAACGACGGCAAGCAAAAGGTACAACTCTCGAATATCGAGACAACTTCCGCGCGCATCAAAGTGGAAGCGGTCGGCAATATCTTCTGGGATATTTCGGACGCCGACTTTACGATTAGCGCGGCATTTCCGACGTTGAATGTGTCGCCAACATCGGTATCGTTGGACAAAGATAATACGCAGCGCACGGTGGTTGTCAGCCCGGCGGAAGCCAATCCAGTATTGCCGCTACGTTGGAAGGCCACGTCTAGCGATGCGCGAATTTCGGTATCTCCGAAGAAACTGGACGGCAAGGCCAATACGAGCGTCACAATAAAGACAAGTAGCACTGACTTGGACTTCGATGCGATAGTCATTTTCGCAAACCTCGATAATCCAAGCGACACGCAAAGCGTAAACGTCGAGGTGGTATCTCCGAGACCACCGCACATAAAACTCGACAAGACTCAAGTTGGCCTGTCATCGACTAACCCACATACGACGGTTGTCGTATCGCCACAGGAGAGTGATCCAGCGGCACCTCTTCGCTGGAAAGCGGTGTCAAGCGACGCACGAATAGCTATTTCGCCGATGAACTCGAATGGTTTGTCTGGAAACAATACACGAGTATCAATCTCTGCGCTCGATACGAGCCAACCCTTTGAATCGGAAATCACATTCACGAATCTAGACTTGCCGAACGACAAGCGCTCAGTCATCGTAAGAGTAGCTTGTTTCGAATTGGACGTAGGCGTGGTATACAAGTGGACAGACAATTCCCAGTTCAGTATCTACATTCGAGGCACGGAGAATGGCCCAATTGTGGATTATGAATTACGTCCTGACGCTAGCGGCCCCTGTGCAAGATTTGAATACTGGGGAGAAGTGACGAACTGGAGCGTAGACGGCGCAACTCTCCATATTGAGTATTTTTCGGGTTACGATTTGCAGTCTTGGGATTGCCCACAAAGTCCAAATGTTGGGGAGGGTCGTTGCACGGCAAGCGACGTCCATTCCATAGAAATTTCAATTCCGTGCGGCTCACCGAACGTGCTTAGAGGCACCCTTTGTGGAAGCTTCTTTCAGCAATGCAATGGAGATGTCTTTGTAGATCAAGACGGCTGTTTCGATTTCGTTGCACAACGCTTGGACACCGAGTAAAGCCTGGTTTATTAGAGGCCATTTCATAAGTACCTCACGACAATGGTGAAGCAGGCGATATGAACAAAAGCTCTGAAGATTGGTACGCCGCGGTCGTAGCGCACGACGAGGCGGCGGAAGTTTCCGATCCACGCGATGGTGCGTTCAATCTTTCATCGCTTTTCAACTCGGCCAAATGGGGCGCGACCTTCTCCCGCTGCGCATCCGTCAAATACTCTGATCGACTCATGGCGGCTCCTCCCATGAGTTTTTATCGGCAAATTACTTATGAAACCTTATGAAATGGCTTCTAGCACTAGCCCGCGTCTCTCACCGCTTTAGAGTTCCATGTTTCAATGTGAAGCGCTTCACGCGGTGAGGAATGCTCACGAGAAAACCGAGAGGCCCACTGGAGAGGATATTTCACGCGCACACCATGTAATCAGAAGTTACTTTCGGAGACTTCATTGAACGCTGTGCCTCCTTCGGTTAATGGCTTTATTGCATGTGCGTGTGAAGAATCCGGGTTGTGACTCGGAAGCCTACGTCGCGTTGTATATGGTATTCTTGATTTCAATTGGTGAAGGTGGATTCCATGTCCGACAGTTGTTCAGCGCGAAAAATGCCGAAGTCCGGTGGGGGCTGGGCGGCGATTCTTTACACGCTTCGGAAGGCGCGTGCGGCGGGCGGCATCTGGAAAACGTATCGGGCGTTGCGCACGCGAAACGCATGCAAGACTTGCGCGCTGGGCATGGGCGGACAACTCGGCGGCATGGTGAACGAGGCGGGCCACTTCCCGGAGGTCTGCAAGAAATCCATCCAGGCGATGGCCGCGGACATGCAGGGGCGGATTCCCAAGGCTTTTTTCGAGCGATTCGGCGTACGGGATTTGCAGGCGTTTACGCCGCGCGAGATGGAAGCGGCAGGGCGCATCGTCGAGCCGCTGCATGTGGGGAAAGACGGATCGCATTTTCACCCGATGTCCTGGGACGAAGCGCTCGCGCGCATTGCTGGCGCGTTTCGTGCGGCACGACCGGACGAAACGTTTTTTTATTTCAGCGGACGTTCTTCGAACGAGGCGGGGTTTCTGCTGAATCTGTTCGCGCGGATCTACGGCACAAACAACGTCAATAACTGCTCATACTACTGCCATCAGGCATCGGGCGTTGGGCTTTCCACGATCTACGGTTCTGGCACGGCGAGTGTCGTGCTGGAAGATGTCGAGGAGTGCGACACGCTTTTTCTGATCGGCGCAAACCCTGCGTCGAATCATCCGCGTCTGATGAGCACTATCATGCGGTTGAAACGCCGGGGCGGTCGCGTGATCGTGATCAATCCCGTGCGCGAACTGGGACTCGTCAATTTCAGCGTGCCTTCGAGCGTGCGCAGTTTGCTGTTCGGCACGCCGATTGCCGACCTGTACGTGCAACCGCATATCGGCGGCGACATCGCGTTCTTCGTGGGCGTTGCGAAGAACATTCTGGAACGCGGCGCTATCGATCGCGCGTTCATCGCGGAGGCGACGCAAGGCTGGGAGGATTTCGAGCAGTATCTCGCCGGCGTGTCGTGGGAGGAAATCGTCGCGCAGTCCGGCGTGTCGCGCGCGGAGATTGACGCGGTGTCTGACGTGTATGCGGCGTCGAAGGGCGCGGTGTTCGCGTGGGCCATGGGCGTTACACACCACGCGCACGGCGTGCAGAACGTGCAGATCATGGGCAACGTGGCGCTGATGCGCGGCATGTTGGGACGCAAGAACGCGGGTCTCCTTCCCATTCGCGGACACAGCAACGTGCAGGGTATCGGGTCGATGGGCGTTACGCCGCAGTTGAAGGCGGAGGTGTTCAAGCGCCTTGAGGAACGGTTCAACGTCGCGCTTCCCACCGCGCCGGGACTCGACACCATGGGCAGCATGCTTGAAGCGCATGCGGGAAAAATGCGCGTGGCGTTCTGCATCGGCGGCAATCTCTATGGATCGAATCCGGACGCGAACTTCGCCGCCGAAGCCTTGAGCAAGGTCGATCTTGTTGTGTATCTGAGCACAACCTTGAACACGGGTCATGCGATGGGCCTGGGCAAGGAGACCATCGTTCTGCCCGTGCTCGCGCGCGACGAGGAACGGCAATCGACGACGCAGGAATCAATGTTCAACTATGTGCGCCTCAGCGATGGCGGGCCCGCGCGGCACGATGGCCCGCGCAGCGAAGTGGAGGTGGTCGCGGGAATTGCGCAACGTGTTTTTGAAGACGGGTCGCCTGTCGATTGGAAGCGGATGGAAGCGCACAACGCCATCCGCGAAGCGATTGCAGCGATCATTCCCGGATATGAAGACGTGGAGAAAATCGGCGACACCAGGAAAGAGTTTCAACTGCCGGGCCGCACCTTTCACCGCCCCGAGTTTGCGACGCCCTCGGGCAAGGCGCAGTTTCATACGTTCGCCATTCCGCCGCTCAAGGGCGACGGAAACGGTTCGCTTCGGTTGATGACCTTGCGCAGCGAAGGACAGTTCAACACGGTGGTGTATGAAGACGAAGATCGGTATCGCGGACAGGAACGCCGCGACGTAATCTTGCTCAACCCGATTGACCGAAAACGATTGAACCTGAATGAGAACGACCTTGTCACCGTGCGCTCTGAATGCGGGGCGCTGAAGCATGTCCTCGTGCGTGATTTTGACATACGCGCAGGCAACGCGGCGATGTACTATCCGGAAGCAAACGTGCTTGTGCCGCGGGACATCGATCCTGCTTCAAAAACGCCCGCCTTCAAGAGTGTGCTGGTGCACATCGAGCCCGAAACCTGAAGGGAGCATTCGTTTACTTTGCGAGGGATTCGTCTTTCGCGACCGGACCTACCAGCAACTTGTCGACGCGATGACGATCCATATCGATTACTTCAAAGTAGTAGTTTTGAATTTCGATTCGTTCGCCTTCTCGAGGTATCTTTCCAAGTTGTTTCATAACGAAGCCGGCAAGCGTTTGTATGTCATCACTGTCTTCGTCGCGAAGCTGGAACCCAGGCAGAAGTTCTTCCACACGCTCAATAGAAACTAACCCGTCCATCAGCCATGTTCCGTCCACACCCTGCCTGCATTCAGGACGCAATCGCTCTTCTCGGGTGGGGAAATCGCCGAGTATAGCCTGGATAAAATCGTTTAGGGCAACGAGTCCATCTATGCCGCCGAACTCGTCGGCGACAAGCGCAATGTGGCGTCCCGAACGGCGAAAAACTTCGAGAAGCTGCATGACCGGCTGCGTGGCGGGCACGATTATGGGTTCAACCATTAGATCCGATATGCGGGCGGGCACGCCTGCCGCCAGATTCGCATATATGGCTTTGATGGAGATGATGCCAACTACATTGTCGCGTGTGCCTTTATAGACAGGGAAAAAGGTGTGGCCGCTAACCACTATCTTGTGCCAGACGGCTTCGTGCGGTTCGTTGCAATCAAGCCAGATGATCTTGATGCGCGGCGTCATGATGTCGCTGACGGTTAAATCGTCAAGCTCCAAGGCGCTGTGAACAATTTCGCTTTCCACCTCGTTAAATGCGCCTGATCGAAGGCCTTCCTGCATCAAGTGACGGATCTCTTCGTCAGTAACCGCGGAGGCTTCGCTTGGTTTGAAGGGTAGCACGCGCAACAGAATGTCTGTGGATACACTGAGAATTTTCACGGCCGGTGCGGAGATTTTCGCGAGCATACTCATCGGTCGGGCAACGCGTGACGCGATAAGCTCCGGGTTGCCGAGCCCTATGCGTTTGGGAACGAGTTCTCCCATCACCAGCGAGAAGTAAGTTATACACACGACGACAATCGCCAACCCGACGGTTTCGCCGTAGCCTTTGAAGATGGGGATCTCGTCGAAGCGGACACCGATAATCTCGGCAATCGTCGCGCCGCCGAACGCACCCGCGAAGATTCCTACAAGCGTTATGCCGACTTGGACAGTCGCAAGGAATTGGTTGGGTGATTCAGCAAGTTCGAGCGCGGCATTCGCGCCTGGGACGCCGTCGTTGGCGAATTTCCTGAGTCGCGACTTACGCGACGAGACAACCGCGATCTCGGTCATCGCGAATATGCCATTGATTACCAACAGAACAAATACGATCACTATCTCAAACCATATCACGCCCATGAAATGATAGTAGCATTCTTTTTAGTACTTTCTCCCGTGCGTGGTCTCGCGGGGCTGATTCCGTCTGTGCTATTGCGATCAGTATTTGCCCGGTTGGTTGAACCCGAAACTAGGAGGGAGTTTGCTCACGGATTCGCCGTGACGCATCGTTGCAATCCCAAATTGGAATGGCAGGCCAACAGCGTATCTGTATACGGACCGGCTCGCCGGGACGCTCGCCCTACCAAGTCGGGCGTGACTAACGTGGTGGTTTTCGTGTTGTGGTCGCGGCACCTAGTGGAGGGTCGTCGATTCCCCCGCGGCAGCGTTCGGATTGACCGGGGTTGGGAGATCGACTGGTTGCGGTGTGAGTAGGATGAGGATTTGGGTTTCTCCGTCGCCTTGCGGCTTCGGAAGGGGAACACCCGATACGAATTACGTAATGCGTTTGACACTCCACCTACTCCCATGTATCGGCACCGTGATGACCCGACGGAAACTCCCCCGGCAGGATGGGCGGCTCCCGGAGCCGTGCCACCGCCTGCCTTGTATTCTCCAATCCCTTCATGTCAGCATCGATACCCTTGGGCTTTTCAATTCACTATGATCCAGCAAGAGGTGTATGACCATGTTGACCCGCATCGTTCTATGTATCTTTGGAGTAACTGCGATGATCGCACTCGCGAATCCCGCATTGGCCGAACTCAAGGTCGGCGCAGCGGCAAAAGTTCTCACGCCCGATCCGCTGCTTCCGATTTCCGGCGGCACCGGGCCCGCGAAACCGGCGAAGGAAAAGAAAGGCGAACTCGAAGCCCGCGCGCTCGTTATCGAAAACAGCGGCACGAAGGTCGCCATCGTCAGTGTTCCCTACCTTGGCTTTCCGGCAACCTTGATCAACAAGGTCCGCGCGCAGGTGGACGGCATCAAGCCGGAGAACATCATCGTCGGCGCTACGCACACGCACAGCGGACCCGACATGTACGCGTTCCCCATCAATGAGAAGGGCGAAACCCAGGCCGATCTCAAGTACATCGAGAAGGCTTGCGGTCTCATCGCCGATTGCATCAACGAAGCAAACGGTAAACTCGCGCCCGCGGCCGCTAAAATCGCCGAAGGCGAAGCCGCCGAGAAAATTGCCTACAACTATTACGCGCCGAATCTCTACGACCGCCGTTGTAATGTCATTCAATTCATCGGTGCGGACGAAAAAGCAATTGCCACGCTGGTGAACTACGCGATTCACCCCGAAGTGCTCGGCTCCGGACAAGGGATCTGCAGCCCCGACATGGTCGGCCCGCTTCAGGATCGCATCGCTGAACAGGGCGGCGGGATCTGCGTCTTCATGAATGGCGCCGTCGGTGGCATGGTCACCGCGGACTGCCGTCCCGCGACCTGGCCCGAAGGGGACGACGTGCAGACCTGGGAAGAGTGCATCCGCATTGGCAACCTTCTGGCAGACGAAGCGCTCCGCATCGTAAAGGACGCGCCAGTGCAAAAAGACCCACAACTCTATTGCGCTGCGAAGAAAGTCACCTTCCCGATTGAATCCGAAATGATGCTGTTCATTCTCGCGAAGTCGCCCCTGAAGTCGGAGACCAATCCGGACGGCTCGATCTCCACGCAGGTAAACCTGATCAACTTCGGCACTGCCCAGATGCTGACCATACCGGGCGAAGCCCTGCCGAATATCGGCTTCTATCTCAAACGCAAAATGCACGGCGAACAGAATTTCCTGTTCGGCCTTACCAACGACGCCTTCGGCTACATCCTCACCAAAGAGGACTTCAACAGCTTCAAACGGTACGACTACATCAGCGAGACATCGCTCGGCGAGTCGACCGGCCCGATTTACATTGATGAGAGCCTGAAATTCGTTGAGGAGAGCCCGCGCCCGACGAAGGCGGCTTCCTAACTGCTAATTCTGCGAAAAATGGGCGGGTCGGACTGGTTCTGGCCCGCCCATTAAAGTTTTTGACGCCACCTGCCGAAAGATCGTTCGGATAAGAACGGTATCCGCCAGCATCCGGATATGGAGGTCCTTATGGCTGGAGTAGACAGCATAGCCGCCGGCGTCACCGGCGGATCGAGCGCTGAACTCGCAGTCGCGTATCAGGCAGCGATCCTGAAGAAACAGATCGCGGCCGTCCGCGACGTCGGCACTGCGGCCCTGACACTCATTCAGTCCGTCGTCGCCGATCCCAGCGTAGGTCAGAATCTCGACGTAGCGGCATAAAACCGCGCAATAGCTCGCATCCAAAGCGGCTGGTCAAAATCAACGACCGGCCGTTTTTTGCTTTTCGGCGGTCCAGCGGAGAAACTTCCGTCATGGGCAAGTTTGGCGTATCACAGGCGAAGGAACTCGAACTTGCCCGTCGCATGGAATCCTGCGGCCTCCGCGAATCCGACCTCACCGAACAATTCACCCGCGCCAGCGGCCCGGGAGGCCAACACGTCAACAAGACCCAAACCGGAGTGCTCCTCGTGCATGTTCCGACCGGGCTTGAAGTCAAAATGACGAAGGAACGATCCCAATCGCTCAATCGTTTTTTCGCCCGCCGGCGCCTCTGCGAACTTCTAGAAGCCAAAACACTCGGTCAGGAAAGCCCCGAAGCAAAACGCATCGCCAGAATCCGCAAACAAAAAGATCGCCGCCGCCGCCGCACCGACCAGTAGCCCGCAGGATCGTTCACTGGCGTGGTTACATCCCCCGGCGCTTCGCGCCACCCCCTTCTAAGGAGGATGAATGTTACGATCGATTGCGAATTACGATCACGAGCAGGAGCACGATTACGGGCACGAAAGAACCAAGGCATTGCGGCGGCGGGAATGGGGTCTGTGCGATGATACGGTAGTTGTTGTTCTAACGTTGTTTGTTCTTGAAGGGGGTTGCTGTGCGGTTTCTTTGTTGCTTGTCGCTGATCGTTAGTCTTGCTTCCGCGGATACGGTTTCTCCGGGCGTGGAATGGGAAGCGCGCGATGCGGCGTCGCTTGGTGTTGATGCGCGGGCCTTGGATTCGATAGCCGATTTGCTGGGCGGACGCGGATGCATTATCAAAGACGGTTACGTGATCAAATCGTGGGGCCGCCAGGAAGAGGTTGGCGATTGGGCTTCGTCGGCGAAGCCGGTGTTGAGCACGCTGTTGTTTTTCGCGATTGAAGAGGGGTTGGTGAAAAACGTCGATCAGCGGATTGCCGATTTCGGTTGGGAGTTGAAGCCAAAAGACGCAACCATGACGTTTCGACACCTGGGCGCGATGACGGGCGGGTACGCGCGACCTGAAGCGCCTGGCGAGGCTTGGGCGTATAACGATTATGCGATTCAGCTTTATCAAAAGACCTTGTTCGAGAAAGTTTTCAAGGCGGATGCAAAGACGGTTGCGGATCATTCGGAGCGGTTGGGCGCGCTGCAATTTCAGGATGGGTTGGAATGGACGGAGCGCGCGCGGTTGCGCGCTTCAGTGCGAGACTTTGCGCGGATTGGCTGGTTCTGGCTGAATCGTGGCGCGTGGAACGGCGAGCAGGTGTTGCCGAAACGGTATTTCACGAAATACTGCAAACCGTTCGCAAAGGCGAATCTCGCGTTGTCCGAAGGCAAAGAGACAGACGACTACCTTTCCATCGGCACGTATGGCGGAGGTTCGAATCATTTCAGCGATGCGGGACCGGGCATTTACGGTTTTAACTGGTGGTTCAATGGCTATGGCCCGTCGCACACGGACGCGCGCATGTGGCCGGATGCGCCGAAGGACACCTTCATCTCGCTTGGCGCGCGTGGCAATTCGTGCGCGATCATTCCGAGTTTGAATGTGGTGTTGGCGTGCGCGCAGGGCGATTGGCAGGACCACAAACCCGGCCCGCGCGACTCGAACATGAATCGCGCGTTGGGTCAACTCGCCCGGGCATGCGGGTATGCGCCGGAGAAGAAAGTTTCGCACCGCAAGTGGCAAACGGTGACCCTTTCATTCGACGCCGGGGAAGTGACGGGGGAGACCGCTACGCCGAATCCGTTTACGGACTTTCGGCTTGACGTAACGTTTACGCATGGCGATGAGACTGTTGTCGTGCCGGGGTACTTTGCGGCAGACGGCAACGCGGCGGAAACCAGCGCCGACAGCGGTTCCGTGTGGCGCGTTCATTTCATGCCGCACGCGGAAGGCAGGTGGAACTATCGCGCGTCGTTCAGGACGGGCGAAAACATTGCGATGTCCGAAGTTGCAGACGCCGGCGCGGCGACGGGATTCGACGGCGAATCTGGATCGTTTACGGTCGGGCCGGCTGATGTGCTTGCAGACGGATTCTATCGGACGGGCGCGCTGCAGTACGTGGGGGAAAGGTATCTGCAATTCGCGGAGACGAAGTCCTACTACCTGAAAGGCGGCGCGGATAGTCCGGAGAATTTTCTGGCGTTTGCCGACTTTGACGGCACGAAGCCTACGCACCGGTACGAGCCGCATGCGCGCGACGCGCGCGCCGGGGATCCGGTGTGGCAGGGCGGCAAAGGCAGGAACATCTTCGGCGCGTTGAACTACCTCGCGAGCGAGAAGATGAATGTCGTTTACTTTCTGACGATGAACGTAAAGGGTGACGGCAAAGACGTGTGGCCGTGGACGAGCGACGCCGAGCGGTATCGGATCGATTGCAGCAAGCTCGATCAGTGGGAGGTCGTTTTTTCGCACATGGATCGGCTTGGGCTGATGATGCATGTGGTGTTGCAGGAACAGGAAAACGATCAACTGCTGGACGGCGGCGAACTGGGGCCGGAGCGCCGCCTGTATCACCGCGAGATCGTGGCACGGTTTGCGCATCATCCCGCGGTGGTCTGGAACGTCGGCGAAGAAAACACGAACACCAACGAACAACGAATAGCGTTTGCCGATCACCTGCGCGCGCTGGATCCGTATGACCATCCGATCGTGATCCATACGTTTCCTCGGCAGCGCGCGGAGGTCTACACGGCGATGCTCGGGGTGAAAAACATCGACGGGCCATCGCTACAGCTTGGGCGCATGACGGAGACCTATGACGAGACGGTGAAATGGATCGCGGCGTCGCGCGATGCAGGCAAGCAATGGTTTGTGTGCAACGACGAGATCGGGCCGGCGCGCGTCGGCGTCGCGCCGGATTCGATTGATCCCGAGCACAATGAAGTGCGGCAGCATGCGTTGTGGGGCAATCTGATGGCGGGCGGTTCCGGCGCGGAATGGCTGTTCGGCGTGGGCAACCCGCATGATGACATTGATTGCGAAGATTGGCGGACGCGCGATTTCATGTGGGACCAGACGCGGCACGCGCTGACATTTTTCAAGGGGCTGCCGTTTCCGGAAATGAACGTCGCGACTGACGTGGTGCAGGGCGGGGCCGCGTGGTGCATTGCGAAGCCGGGCGAATGCTATGCGATCTATGCCTGGCCGGCGACGGGCCTTTCGGTGACGCTGCCGAAGGGCACGTATCGCGCGTACTGGTTCAATCCGCGCAATGGCGATGGTCCGGTCAATGGCGTGACCATCAAAGGTGGCGCCGCGCAATCACTGGGCGATCCGCCTGCGGACGCGGACAAAGACTGGGCGATCGCAATCAAGCGATCAGGGAAGTGATCGGGATTATGAAAAGCTGCCGCGGAACAGATCCGCGCGCGCAATGCTGAGCGCGAGGTCGTCGCTGGCGGCGCCGAGCTTGCATTCGATGTGCGCGGGCTGACTGGTAACAAGCACTTCGTCGAGTATCGGATAGTTCAAAGACTCGACCTGCGCGGTGGCAACGCCGAGGCGTATGGACGACAGCAGCGAGAGGCCTTCGCGGAAGTCGAGCAGGCGCGCGCCGCGCGCGACGCCCAATGCCCTGCCGACGCGATCGGACAGGGCGGCGGCATTATCCGTGCTCATGGCTTCTCGCGCATTGCGTTCGTGCGTTCGAACGCCAATGGCAAGCGTGCGCAGGTGAAACGCGATTTCGCCCTCACTGCGGCCAAGGGTGCCGCGATTCGTGAGGACATAGAAATTACCCGCAGCGTCAGTGACGCCATCAAACACGCCGTCGAGGGTGTGATGTTCGGCGCGGACGTTTTGTTCGACGTCGAACACGCGCTTGTTGGCCGCGACAGCGGGCAGGTGCAGGGTGGCGGTGAGTTTGAGGCCCGTGCCGACTTCATCGAGCGATGACGTCAGGAAACCCCGCTTCTCGTGATACGCGTAGTCAAGGGAAAGGGCGAGCGCGTCATCAAGCTGGCTGAGGGTCTGCCACACTTCATCGGGCTGCAGCCCACCGGCGAATGCGCACAGGCGCAGGTGATCGCGCTCGTTTACGAGAATGCTGTAGCTCTGATCGTTTGCGATAAAGACGCCGCGCGGTCCGCGGCCTTCAATGAGTTGGCGCGTGATGAGGTGGCGCTCGATCAACATGCGAAGTTCGCGCACGTGCAGTTCAGTGACGGCGACGTAGGTGCCGGACGCGTTGAGCCCGGCGGTTTCAATCGCGGCCAGGGCGCGCTCCTGCACGGCGTCGGTGG
>CALEZK010000605.1 GCA_937928585.1 uncultured bacterium
AGATACATGTTGTCATATGCTTCGCGTGAACCTACGACGGATTTCGCGGCAAAGTCCTTACTCGGTTCGAAGTGACGCGTCTCTTGTAGAACGTGATCGATTGCCGTGCTCACAATACTGAACCCTTTCCATGCCCCGTGCCGTTCACCACGCAGTATTCACCCAGCGCGAATGAACTGCACCAAAATACTTCCGCCCAACGAGAAGCCCCGCATTCTTCCACGTTTCCAGCATGAAGGTCAAAAGCCCACTTCCGTTCCATCTCGAGCCGTATTCGTTTTCCTCCTTCCGCGTTTCCTGGCAGTCGACTCCCCAATCAACTTCGAGTTCCAAACCCGGCACAACTTTACTGGCACACGAATCCGCGTCATACTGAAGGCCATGGGCACTCTCTCGACGGATACCATTATTGTCGGCGCTGGTCCTTCCGGCCTTGCGCTCGCCGCATGTCTGACCAAGGCCCGTGTCCCCTTCATCTTGTTGGAACGTGCCCCGCACATCGGTAACGCCTGGCGAAACCACTATGAACGCCTGCATCTGCACACGCTAAAGAAACACTCCAATCTCCCATATTTTCCGTTTCCGGACTCAGTAGAAAAATATCCCTCCCGGCAAGCGGTGGTGGATTACCTCGAAGCCTACACGAAGCATTTCAATATTCAACCTCGATTGGACGAAGAAGTCACCGCCATTCGCCGTGAAAACGGTGAATGGCACACCAGGACTTCCAAGTCTGCGTACCGATCCGAACGTGTCGTAATTGCCAGCGGCTATAACCGGCGTCCCGTAGTTCCGAAGTGGCAAGGTAGCGACAGCTTCGAAGGCAGAGTCCTGCACAGCGCCGAATACCGCAATGGGGAACCTTTTCGCGGAAAGCGCGTGCTGATCGTCGGCATCGGAAATACCGGCGGCGAAATAGCAATCGACCTGCATGCATATGGCGCGACTGCAGTGCACATTTGCGTGCGCAACCCCGTCAACGTAATCCCGCGCGATTTTCTGGGCACGCCCACGCAACTCACGGGCATCATGTTGAGCAAGCTGCCACGCCAAATCCGCTATTTCATGAGTAAGCATCTGGCAAATCTATCGGTCGGCGATTTGTCGAAGTACGGACTATTGCGTCCCGAGCTCAGTCCCATGGAAGGACTTGAAAGGTTCGGGCGCGTTGCATTGATTGACATCGGCACCGTTGACCTCATTAAGCGAGGCGCGATCACTGTTGTACCCGGTATCGCTCGATTTACATCGCGTGGCGTCACTTTCGTCGACGGAACCACTCAGGAATATGATGCCGTCGTGCTAGCGACGGGCTACAAACCTGGAATCGAGGACTTTCTCGAGGATGCGATGGACCTCACGGATGAAGCAGGCTACCCGGTCCCACCCGCAGGCGAATCCGCGCGACCGGGACTTTATTTTCTCGGCTACGTGAACCCGCCGACCGGCCTGTTGCGTCAGATCGCTATCGACGCGAAGCGCGTGGCCGCTACCATCGCCAAGAAGGCAAACAGGGAGATGGTCCATGCCTAAGGCCATGGACCACTGGCACCCCGTCTTGTTGAGCACGGATCTCCTCAAGGCGCCAATCGGAATTCGGCTGAACGGCGAAGAGATAGTCGTGTTCAGGACCGCATCCGGTGGCGTCGGGGCGCTCGGTGACCAATGCCCGCACCGGCGCATGCGCCTGAGCTGCGGCAAGGTGCGCGGCGAAAAACTGGAGTGCCCGTATCACGGTTGGACGTTCGACCGCACCGGCGCTGGTGAAAGCCCCGGAACACCGAAGCTGCACGCAGACGCCACCTGCTATGAAACGCGCGAAGCGCATGGCGCAATCTGGCTGCGCGCAATTGGCGCGCAGACCGAGTTCCCCACCTTTGCCGTGGACGGGTTTCACGAAGCTTGTGTGATAAAGCATGTCGCGAAGGCGCCGTTGGAGATCGTGCTCGATAACTTCACGGAGATCGAGCATACCGCTACCACACACGCGATACTCGGATACGGCCTCGAACGCATGTCGGAAGTTACAACCAAAGTCGAGTCGACGGACGATAGCGTCTATGTTCACAATCGGGGACCGCAAAAGCGGATTCCGATCTACTTCCAATGGCTTTTCGGTGTGCGGGAAGGCGATGCATTCGTGGACGAATGGACCACGCGCTTCTCCCCCGTCCACTCCATCTACGACCAGTGGTGGAGCGATCCAACTTCTGGGGTCGAACGCCGGGATCGGTTGAAGATTTACGTGTTCTTCAATCCCATCGCACCGATGGAAACAGAAATCATGACCTTCGCGTTTGTGAAATCGAGGCTTTGGAATCCCGTATTAATTCGTCACCTTGTAGCACCAGTGTTGCGGCGTCTGGTTGATGTTGAAGTGGGCCTTGATGTCGATATGCTTGCTCGGCTCGCGGACAAGTCTCCGGGAATCTCTGGTATGCGGCTAAGCCGTTTTGACAAGGTGCTTGGCCTGAACCGGAGACGTATCGCCTTGTTGTATCGCGGCGAGGAGGAAATAACGGATGAAAGTCACTCGTTAGCTCAAGTATAACGGTCTACAGATGGCGCACGATTCAGAAAGGTATTTTGAATGTCGAAAGGATTGGCGGTAGTTCTCGCTGAAAACATCTACGAAAATCTTGAACTTCATTATCCGCGCTTAAGACTTATCGAAGCCGGATATGAAGTTAAAGTTGTTGGCCCGAAGCGTGGCGAAACCTACGGATCCAAAGAGGGCTATCCCGCGGTCGCTGACGCAACCTTCGAAGACATTGACCCGCGCCAGGTGAAGGTGTTGATTGTGCCGGGCGGCTTTGCGCCGGACAAGCTGCGCCGCTTTCCAGCGTGTAACGCACTCGTTGCGCATGCATGGGCCGCGGGGGCGGTCATTGGCGCGATCTGCCATGCGGGGTGGGTACCCATCAGCGCAAAGATTGTGCGCGGCGTGCGACTCACCAGTGTAAACGCGATAAAAGACGATCTTGAGAACGCGGGCGCAACCTGGGTCGATGAACCGTGCGTCGTTGACGGAAGGTTCGTATCCGCCCAAGTCCCAAAAGATCTGCCCGCATTCATGGAAGCGATCCTTCGCGTGGCGGAAACCACATGATTGCGCAAGCCTTATGGGACTCTACCGAGGGCGTCGCAAAAGCATGCCTCTCGCATCCATTCGTGCAAGGTCTCGCCGACGGTTCCCTTCCGCCGCAACGTTTCGCACGCTACATGGAACAGGACGCCTACTTTCTCGATGCTTTCGCGCGTGCATACGCAATGGCCCTCGCAAAGTGTCCGGATCGCGATGGCTTCTTTGCGTTCAAGGATCTCTTGGACGGCGTGCTCGACGAATTGACGCTTCATCAGGAACTCGCCCAGCGTCACAACCTGAATCTGCAACCGGAACCCTCGCCCGCGACGCTCGCCTACACCGATTTCCTTCTGCGCGTCGCCGCAATGGCACCGGTCGGCGAAATCGTCGCCGCAATGACGCCGTGCATGCGGCTATACGCGTGGATAGGACAGGAACTCGCGGGAAAACTCTCGCAGACCAGTCCCTATCGTGATTGGGTCATGACCTACAGCAGCCCGGAGTTCGAAGGCTTGGCGTCTCAACTCGAAGACCTACTCGAGAAGTACGGAAACGATCTCACGGCAGTGCCCAGCCACTACCGGCGCGCCATGGAGTTGGAGTTTCGCTTCTTCGACGAAGCATGGCAAGTGGAAGGCGATTCCTGACTACGACGCTGCTACGGCGCGAGAAGCAGTGCGCCCACAAGTACGACATCCTGTTCAAGCGCGCAGGGCACAATCTCGTACTTCCCACGATAGGGGCCGAAGCACAGGGCATCGACGTGTTTTCGAATCGGGTCGAGTAGCGGCGCACCCAGCAAACTGACCCCGCCACCCAGCGCGATGCGCTCCGGGTGAATCAGGGTTATCACGTTGGCAAGGGCTATCCCGATTCCGCGCGCGGCCTCGTCCAATGCCTTCAATGCAATGGTATCGTTGGCCCGCGCCGCTTCACCCAACATTGCGCACGTGATGCTGCCGGTATTGCCAGCGCATAGCGTGTCTAAGGGACTTCCGGGTTCGAGCTTGGCGTTCGCGCGCAATCGTTTTTCTATGGACCATCCACTGCACAGGTGTTCCAGTTTGTCGAATGCGCCGGGTGTAGGATCTGTCCAATCCGGCACATAGGTGTGGCCAATCTCCGCCGCGCCGAATCCCTGGCCATCGTGTAACTTGCCGTTGATTACGAAGGCGCCGCCTATGCCGCTCCCAATGTTCATGTAACAGAACGTTTGCGTGCCCTTGCCCGCGCCGCAACAAAATTCAGCCCAACCGGCAACATTCGAGTCGTTGCCGACGAAGACCGGCAACGAGAAGCGATCTTCGAAATGTTTTTTCAGCGGATACCCCGTCCAACCGCCAACCTGATGCGATACCAGCGCAGTGCCCGTTGCCGTTTCTATGGGCCCGCCAAAACCAACGCCAATACCGGTGACGCGTGAGCCGCGCGATGCCGCGTCCGCAATCAGCGCAGGCACAGATTGGTCAAACCACGCGAGTATTGCGACCGCGCCATCCGCCGCAGGGGCAGTTCCGCGTTCGCACGAAAGGATGTCTCCCTTGCGCGTGCCCAATGCCGCCTGAAGTTTGGTCCCGCCGATTTCTAGCGCTAGAACCAATTCCTTCATCTACAGAACTCCATATTGCCACCGACGGGGACTGTCACCCGCGCAATCAAAGTCTTGGTCTCTTTTTCGATGCGGCGCCAGCGCGGGTGGCTGTCCCCAAAATGACCCTTACTTCGCAATACCAGCCTTGACCACTTTCGTATCTCGACGTAGTACCGCACCTAAATCCACCGATGGAATTGACGGCGTCAACGACACGATTTCCTGCGTGCCGTCTGGCAACAGAATGAACGTGTCCTCGGATTTCACACCCACCGCCGACGGATTCCAGGCGAAGGCCATGCCGAAATGGGTGATGATGTCCGCGTAATCCTTCACGCGTTTTTCCCAGGTGCCGTCGAGTATCGCGAATGTCTCGCCGGGCGCGCCTTTTGCCGTTCTTCCCGCGTACCCGGTCGCCCCGCCCTGATGATGGTTGTGCCACTCATTTTCCGGAAAACCGAGTTCCTTATACGAACGCTGGCACGCCGCAAACACATCGCCAAGCGTGCTGCCAGGCTTTGAAGACTCTTGCATAATCGCATCGACCGCGCAGATGCGGTTGTACGCATCCGGCACGAAGAGCGGCATCTCCCCGGTCTGTTTGAAGCGCGTAATGGAAACGACGATGCCTTCATACAGAAAGCAGCCGACCACCATCACATAATCGCGCACCGCGCGTTCCTGCACGCCGTCACCCAGCAATGTTCGTTGCGTAGGAATCGGATGACGATACTTCGCGATACGTTCATCGGCTGCCACAAGAAACACCGGCACCTGACACCGGCGCTTGAATCCCTCCGCGACAAGCGTCGCAGCGATGTCCGCTTCCGTCGATCCTGCGCGGATTGTCGCGAGGGTCGCGGTCATAGCTTCGCTGGCAAGCTTCCCAAGCACGCGATACTTTTCCAGTTCCGCGGGTGTCAGCAGGGCGCGCAGCATCGTCAACTTGCCATTCACATTCTCGCCAAGCGATCCGTCGTCGCTCACGAGCTTTCCTGTAAATTCCTTCTTCACCACGCTGGCGGCGGAATCTTCAAACCAGAGAAAACGCTTGATCCCGCAATTGAACCCGGCAAGTTCCTCGTCCATCACCCGCGCTTCTTCGATTGTATTTCCCACGTAGTAGGCCTCGCCGTTCTTCGTCACGAAAAGCGAATTCGCGCCATGCTCGCCCGCGGTCCATACCCAGTTGCGCTTGCCACCGGTGGCCATCGCAAAATTATCGATTCGATTCAGCAGAATGCCGTCATACTTGTTGGCCCGCAGAAATGCCTGAACAAGGCCTATACGCGTACGAAAAAGGTCGATGCCGGACATGGTGACTCCTGTTCGTTGTGCAATGCGGAAAATACTAAGCGTGAACTTTCTTGAACGCGCTGAGCGTCGTCCACGCGCATCGTTCCCAAGTGTATTCGCGCGCGCGGCTCCGGGCGAATGCGATCTGTCGCGCGCGCTCACTCTTCTCTTCCTGAAGGGCGCGGCGCACACCGCCCATGAGGGACGCGACGCTTTCATGGTTGTAGAAAATCGGCAATGTCGACGCAATCTCGGGCACGCCCCCCACGCGCGGCGCGATAATGCGCGCGCCCGCGCGCATTGCCTCCAAAATTGTGATGCACGCACCCTCATGCAGCGACGCGCTGATATATGCGTCGCTGTGTTGCAGCAATCCCGCGCGCTGCGGCACCGGACATTGATGTATGCGCAGCACCCGCGGGCCCCAATCGGATGGCTCGGTGTGGTCGGGACGGCCGATAATCACCAGGTTGTGCGGCAATTCTTCGGTCAGTTTCGCAAATGCGTCAAGGAGAAACGCGAGATGTTCGCGGTGGCGCGTGTCGTTGCACGTCACAAGATAGGGTTCCTGCGCAATCGACGCGTGCGCATTCTCAAAACCGGGATCCGCGCCGGGTGGTGAAACCACCACCTTGTCCATCGGCACGCCCAGGAGTGCCAGCAAACGCCGACGCATATGCTCAGACGGTGCTACCAACACCTGAGAACGACCACAAATCTTTCGAAATTCTTTCTGGATAGACCCGCCGCCCCAACGGGAGATCTTTTCGGGCCCCTCCACGAAGCTGAGGTCTAGCACATACGGAACCACGGGCACGCTCGAAATCTCGCTCGCGGTCTGCAGGGGTGAAAACACCAGGTCAACCTTGGAAGCCTTCGCCGCGCGATCGACCGTCTTTTCTACATTTACCGGGCCTTGCAGTGCTTCGTGCGGCTTGCCCACGAACACACGCTCCCACCCGGCAAAGGAATCGTGGTTCTTCGCGTCCGTAAACAGGATGAACTGAGAGTCGGGCTGAATCTCGCGCATCCGCACGAGGACGTTACGAAGGTAAACGTCTTCCTCGTCGTAACCGGGTTCCAGCCCGAGAATATTTACACCAATTCGCATGGAATGAATGCCAAGATAGTTGGTTGACGAGCAGGCGCCACCCGCCGCTCCGCCCAAAGAAGCGGCATTGTAGCAAAGGTCACAGTGGGTTTGGCAAAGACCTCCCGGCCCAACCCATCGCCGGGTAAATGGCACAAAGCGCGCGGGGTCTCAGTTTTCTTTTGTTTTGGCAGTTTGGTATAGTGCTTGGTCGGATAATTGACGGGCGCACGGCAGTTTGTTGTATGAAACGCTATAAAGTACATGAGGGCATCGCGATCATCGAGGTCACGGATCCCTTAATTTTGATGGAAATCGAGAGCGATCAGGGGCTTCAGCCCTTCCTCGGCGACCGACTTTCGAGCACTTGCATTGCCGTCCAACCACAAGCCATTCAAGAAGTTACGCGCCGCCTACAATCGCTCGGCCATCTTCCGAGGATTCGCGAATGACGCCACTCTACAGCGTCAAAGAGTGCCTGCGGGGTTACACAGCGGATGCGTTGGGCCAGATGTGCGAGCGCTGGAACCTTGCCATCTCCAATCCTGCCAACCGCTTAAAGGCCATTGAAAAGGTTCTGAACGACCCCTTGCACGTAGAAAAGGCTCTGTCAGAACTGACACCCGCCGAACGGCGTGTGGCTTCGTTACTTCTCAATAAGACTCAGGTACCGGCATCTGACATTTTGAGCGTGCCTGGGCTCGCGGGGCAGACGCCCATTTCCAGCGTCGTGCAGTCGCTGGCAACGTGGGGCTTTGTGCTGGCTTTGCCGGAAGAAGGACATAGCACGTTTTCCTTCGGACAGCTTTCGCGACAGGACAATACACTGAACGGTCTGTCGCTCTCGCTGCTGGATTTGGTGCGGCGCGCCATCCAACCCGAACCGACGCTCGACTTCGCGTTGCCTTCGGCCTCGGAAGAGTCGCCGGAACCGGTTACCCCGCAGGACGCCGCGACTGACTCATTTTTGGAGACGTTGCGCATTGTTGAGACGCTTGGACCGCGCGTAACGGCGACCGGCGAAATCCATAAGTCGGATGCTACGCGGGCGAAAGAACTTGCTACCGAAGCAGGGATCGCGCCGGACGCGTTTGCGCTGGCCTTGATGACCGGACGCCAACTTGGCTGTATGGAACCAAAGGCGGGGCGCCTTATGGTCACACAGCAAGCCGACTTGTGGTCGGATCAGGAGATGGCGCAGCGTTCGCGCGATCTGTTCGAGGCGTACATCGCTTCGGAAGAGCTTTTCGACATTCATCTCTTTTTCCCGCAACTGGTCGCCGCGATTGAAGAGCACTTGCCCGCGGATTCTCTGCGGCGGACATATCACAAAGTGTTGTTGGCGCGTTTGGTCGCGTGCCTCCGGGCGGATACGTGGTACAGCGTCGATAGCTTCGTGGATTTTGTTCATCGCGCCGATCCCAATTTCCTGTTTCTTGAGGAACGCTGGCGCGCAATTGCGTCCAACACACACGACCCAACGCCTGCGTGGCGTGATCGAACGTGGCAGGCGCACGAGAAACGTCTGATTCACTGGTTTGTCCTGAGCGTCCTTGGAAAGTTGGGTATGGTGGATGTCTCCGCTGAGGGACGCCTGTTCCGGCTGAATCCGGTGGGCCTCTTTGCGTTGGGCGTGGGCGATGCCCCGCCGGCACTCCAACAAGACAATGCGGACGCGCTGGTAGTGCAGCCCGACTTTGAAGTCATCGCGTATTTCGATCAGTGCCCGCCGGGCGTGCGCAGGAAGCTTGATACATTCTGCGAGCGTGTTCGGGGCGGAGTGGTGAGCACATATCGCCTGACGAAAGACAGCGTCTACCGCGGACTCAAGACAGGGGTGACGCTGGGCGAGTTTATCGGCATGCTGCGCAGGCATTCCCGCCGGGCACTTCCGGAAAACGTCATTGATCAAGTAACCACCTGGGAAAAGAAGGCTGCGTCTGTCGCAATCTACACCGGATGCACCCTTGTGGAGTGCCTCGACGCAGGTGATGCGGCGCAATTGGCGGAGGCGAATCCGGATGCGCGCCGCTTCGGCGACCGCTTCATTTTGCTCCCGGTAGCGCCGGAAGGCGCGCCGCGCGTGAGCTACGCACAAGCAGAGCATCGCTGCCTTGTGCAGGATGAAGGATTGACGTTGCGCGCGCCTTGGGAGGCGAGTTCGCTTTTCGTGCGGCGCAGACTTGAAGAGATTGGTAAAGTCCAATCGCTTCCGAACGGCGACGCCGTGCTAACGTTGTCGCGCGAATCGATCCGAAACGATGTTGACTGGGGTCTTCACGCCGCGGCGCTTGAAGGTCTCGTCGAGAAACCGCTTGCAGCGCGCTACCGCACTGCGTTGCGCACGTGGAGCGGCGACACAAACCCGCCGACGGTTCACACCGCGACATTGGTGCGTTTTGACGATGCCGAGACCTGTTCCAGCGTGATGGAAATGCCGGAGTTGGCGAAGCACGTTGAAGGGCGCCTCGGTCTGCTGACCGTAGTCCTGAAGCCGAGCGCGCTTGCGGGATTCAAGAAGTCTTTGAAATCGCTCGGGCTTAACATTGATAGAAACGGAACGGTGCTCGACGACGGTTCGCCAGACGATTGGGCCGTGCAAACGGTGGCCGCCGAGAAAAAAATCGAGCCGGAAGACGACACGCCATTGCCTTCGTACTCGCCGCAAATCATGCGGGAGATTGTCCACGACGCGATACAGCGTCGCCGCACGCTGATGCTGCGGTATCAATCGACATGGAGCCCGAAGCCTTCCGTGCGACGCGTGAACCCCGTCACGCTGGATACGGTTGGCCCTGTGCCGTCCCTAAGCGGGTATTGCCATCGCCTTGGCGGCGCGCGGGTATTTAAACTTGCGCAGATCTCCGGGATACGCGTGCTTGAGGAAGAGCGCTTTTAGCAGCGCGAATCTGCTTACGTCGCATTCAGCCTGTCTGTAATCAAGGCCGCCGCGCCCATCGCCACCGCATCATCGCCCAGTTTCGCGGGCATCACGCGCACAAACTTTAGCAAGAACGGCATCGTATGCTGTTTCAGCGCCTTTGTGACTTCTTCCATGTACAGGTTCGGCATTGCCTCGACGAGGCCGCCGCCAAGCACGAGCGCTTCGGGGCTCAACGTATTGATCAGATTTGCTGCGGCGACACCGGTATAAAACGCCGCCTTGCGCACGACGCCTTCTACCATTTTTTCGCCTTCGTCAATTGCCTTCGCGATGGCGCCACTGCGAATCTTGGCGATGTCGGTGCCACAGGTCTGCAAGATGTACGGGGCATCGCCGCGCGCGGCGAGGGCCGCGATCTGCGCGGCGACTGCAACGCGCGACGCAAGCGCCTCGAAACAGCCGCGCTTTCCACATCCGCAATAGGGACCGTCAATTTCCAGCGTCATATGTCCGACTTCACCCGCGGAGCCTGACGCACCGTGAAGCAGTTTTCCGTCGATGATGATGCCGCCGCCGATTCCGGTTCCGGGGAAAAGCCCGACGACATGTTTGCAGTCTTTCACCTTACCGAACACCCATTCGCCGAGTGTCCCCAGGTTGACGTCGTTGTCTACGGCGACTGGAACTTCAAATGCATCTGACAAGACTTTGGCAAGCGGGAACTTCTTCCAGCCCAGGTTCGGCGTATCGATAATCACGCCCGTATCGGGATCGAGTGGGCCTGGAGATCCTACGCCGATGCCGCGTATCGTCACATTGCCGGAGTCGTCCAACGCTTCGCGGACGATACGCGCGATGCGTGCCTCCGGTTTTTCGTCCTTCGCGGATTTGCTCTTTTTTTTGCACCGGCCAACGACCTTGAACTGATGGTCAAAAACACAGGCCATCATTTTCGTGCCGCCGATGTCGAGTCCGACGACGAAATCCCCCTCATTCAACGCGACGTTCATGCTGCATTCCCTCCGATGCGGGAGCATAGCACATGCACGGCGAAAGTGTTTTCCCCGCGCTATATCAATGATGGAAAAAGCGTTAGCCCGCATTTCTCACCGCATCAAACTTCTATGCTTCAGTTTAAAGAGTATTAAGCGGTGAGAAATGCTCACGAGAAAGCCCAGAGGTTCACTGGTGAGGATTTTTCACACGCACACCTTGTAATCAGGAACTGCTTATGGATACTTCATAAACCGCTGCCTTCGCTTCGCTTATCGGTTTAATGACATGTGCGTGTGAAAAATCCGGGTTAGCAGGGCTATTTCTTGACAGTCTTTCACACGCTTCGATAGAATCTCGCGTATGGGAGCGGCGGCATAGCCAAGTTGGTAAGGCAGAGGCCTGCAAAGCCTTCACCCCCGGTTCGAGTCCGGGTGCCGCCTCCATTTTTTTAGCTCGGAGCAGGGTATCAGTCGTAGCTCCGCCCCATTCCGCCATGGCTCGGGGGCCAATGCGGTCCGGTGCGGGCGAGTGGTGGAATGGCATACACGGCGGACTTAAAATCCGCTGCCCCAACGGGCTTGAGGGTTCGAGTCCCTCCTCGCCCACTCTATTCCACTGGTCGCGAGTCTACGGGAACAGGACCGACTGTGGCCAAGATTCTCATTGTCGACGATGACCCTTCCGCTGGACAGACGGTGCTCGAGCATTTGAGCCGTCAAGGTCACAACTGCACCCTTCAGCGCTCTGGCAAAGCGGTCCTGGAAACCCTTCAAAACGAGCCGCATGACCTCGTCATTCTCGACGTCATGCTTCCGCAGCTCTCCGGCTTCGAGATTTGCCGGCGAATGCGCCGCGATCCCAACCTGTATACCACGCCGATTCTGATCATGTCGGCGATGAGCAATGAAGAAGAAATTGTTCACGGCCTGTCACAAGGCGCTGATGATTTTGTTTCCAAACCATTCGATACGGCCAACTTCATGCAGCGTGTGGAATCGCTGTTGCGCACCAGTTCGTCGGGCTCCGGCATCGATGAACTTACCGGCCTCCCCGGGGGCGAAGCGACGAAGCGCGAGTTGCAGCGCAGAATCAGCATGCGCGAGAAGTTTTCCGTTTCGCATTGCGAACTTTTGAACCTCCGCGAATTTGGCAGAAAGTACGGCAACGAAGGGCGCAACAAAGCGGTCCGCCATCTCGGGCGCGCGCTGTCGCAGTGCTCAAAGGAACTTACGAAAGACGTGGGCTACGTCGGGCATATGGGCGGCGGCCACTTCATGGTGATGATGCCGGCAAAGCATATGCGCGCGTATTGCCCCTGGGTACGAAAAGTCTGGGCCGCGCACGTGGGGAAGCTGTACGCCGAAATCACGGGCTCGGAAAAACCGCAAGCGATCGCCGCCGGTAAAGAACGCGCGCTCGATGTGCTGTTCTGCGTCGCGAACTGCGAGAATATTGGATCGACAGCGCCGCAACATCTTTTTGAACTTCTCTCACATCTCCGCACGATGGCGTTAAACTCGAAAGAGGGCGGCGTGTTCACCGACCGTCGCGGCACCGCCGGCTGACGCGCATAAAACGAACTCGCTCGACGCAGCGCAATTCAGCATTCTGCGACCTTTCGTCCATTTTCTTAAGACCCGTTCGCCAAACGTGTCTCACGTTATCTATGCACGTTGCGTTGCATTGTGCTTCGCGTAGTTTTTCGGAATGCGATATGCAATTGGGAAGAAGATGAAGAAGTCGAGCCGAGAATCCAGGGGGGTGCGATGAACTGTTTGCATGGTTTACACGGAAGTTACGGATTCAAGTAGGTTGTAAGCAGGTTTTTGTCGAATCAAGGGGGGTCGAACTACAGGCGGGTGTTCAAATATGATTATTTCATATGGCCAGCGTGTTGCAGTCGGGGGAGCGGGAATTGATTGCTGTCTTTTCTCGTTATCGCGCTATTAGATAAATAAGTACATGCTTGTACGCGACTGAACGCTGGGGATAGAATGGAGCGCGTCCAAGGGGGTTCCATGCATCTACTTGAGTGGGTGATGTTGATTCTCGCTGCAGGGCTATACCTGCGCTACGGCGCTGGTCTCCGGCAACGCATCACGCACTTTGTACAGCCGAATCCCGGTTCCGGTTTGAGCTTCAAACGCATTCTCGCGTCGCTCGCTATCGCGCTCCTGCTTGGCGCTGGTTCCCGTTACATGGTGCGCGCGATCCTGCCCGGCGGCGGTGAGGCCGAACGCACCGTAGTCTCCATCGGCCCTGACGGTGCGAAAGCTGAGCTTGCCGGCGGCGCGTTGCTCATCGTTCCGGCCGATTCCCTCGAAAAGCCAGCGACTATCATTCTTCAAAAACACGACATCGATCAGACAAGCGCTGCACCACAAGATCTTCCACCTGGCGCCTTGTACGTATACGAAGTTACCCCCAACGACGCCACCGTGCGCCAGCCCATTGAACTGAACCTTCCCGTACCCGAGAATCAGGTTGTATCAGTCTTCGTGACCGTAAACGGTCAATCCCGAATTCTTCCCTCAACCGTAACGGGACAAACTGCGCGCGTGTCGATCAATAGTTTCG
>CALEZK010000606.1 GCA_937928585.1 uncultured bacterium
ATCATCGCCGGGATAGTTACCCTCGGCAGTCGCCCTCAATACGTTGAACTCTTCTCCGGCCTGTCTTCGCAGGACATGGTCGCGGTGCAGGGCCGACTCGATCAGGAAGGCGTGCCCTGGAAAATCGACAGCACGGGCAAGGTAATCTCCGTTCCCTTGCAGAACCGCAGCGACATGCTGGTGAAGATCAACGGCGCGGGCCTTGTCACTTCACAAGGTGGCATCCCCGGATTCGAAATTTTTGATTCCGCCAATCTCATGCAAACGCAATTCACGCAGGACGTGAATCTGCTTCGCGCGAAGACGGGCGAGCTTCAACAACTGCTGGGGCGGTTCAGTTTCATTCGCGGTTCGTACGTGAGTATCGGCGAAGCGAAGGACGAACTCTTCACGCAGGACGAGAAACCCACCGAAGCGACCGTAACGCTGGACGTGATCGGCTCGCTGAATGAAGAGCAGGTCAAGGCGGTGCTGAATACCGTTTCATCCGCGATTGCGGGCCTTTCGCGCGAACACATTAACCTCGCAACGACGGACGGCAAGATACTGCATGCGCCCGCGGAAAGCGGGTTTGATTCGATTGCGACTTCCAAGTTTGACCTTGCCCGCACCTATCGCAATGAGCTAAAGCGCGAAGCGGAACGCTCGCTGGCTAGCCTGGGCGTTCGCAGCGTGGTGACGCTTTCATTGGACGTGGATCACAGTACGCGCAAGGAGACTACCGAATCCGTGAAGGAAGGCGTGCCGCTGAGCACCTACCTTACGGAGAATTCCACCAAGAATATTGACGTTGCGCCGCAAGGCCCCGCGGGGGCGCGCGCGAATCTTCCCGAAGACGCGCAGAGCGGCGGCAGCCAGGGCATCGAGCAGACGCAGACGATGGAAATCCAGAACATGGAGCCATCACGAACAACGACCGAGACGGTCACCACGCCGGGCACCGTAAAAGTATTGGGCGCGACGGCGATCGTCGAAGGCAAGTATGAAGACGAGTTGGACGAGCAGGGCGCGCCGACCGGCAAAAAGAATTACGTCGAGCGCACAAAAGAAGAGCTGGAGAAATACAAAGACCTCGTTGCGATGGCCGTTGGGGTCTCGAACGAGAATATCACGATAAGCGACCATCCCTTTGAGCTGGCGCAACTTGCTACGGCAATGCCCTCCACGGGCGAGGTTGCGGCGCCAGCAAGCGGCCTTCCCTTCGGCACTGCGCAATTGGACGGTATAATTAAGGCAGTGGCGATCATATTGCTGTTCTTTGTGGTCCGCTTCCTGGCGCTGCGCGCAACGGTGCGCAAAGAGCGGATGGATGACGATGTGGCAATTGATTTGCCAACAGCCAGCCCGGAAGAAATGCGCAAGCGCGAGATGGCAACCGAAGTGGAACGTGTATCGCAAGAGCAACCCGAGACCGTGGCATCGCTGCTCCGCACGTGGTTGAACGAGCCGGAGGAATAGGGGTTTGTCTCCCAAGCCGGTAAAAGAGCTGGATGGCCGCACAAAGGCTGCGGTGTTCCTGGCATGTCTTGGACCCAAGATTGCCAGCCGCGTGCTAGCGAAACTTGGTGAAGACGAAATCGAGCAGCTCACCCTAGATCTATCCAGTCTTGGCGCGGTCGAGCCGGAAGTGCGCGAACGCATCGTCGAAGAGTTTCACCAGATGTATCTCGCCAACCGCTATGTGACCGCGGGCGGCGTGGATTATGCGCGCAATCTGCTTGAGTCTGCCCTTGGCCCCGAGCGCGCGATGGAAATGCTGACGAAACTGCAGAGCAGTTTGACGGAAGTTCCGTTCGAGTTCTTGAAGCGCGCCGACCCCGCGCAGATTTGCACCTTCATTCAGGATGAACATCCGCAGACAATTTCGCTGATCCTCGCGCACCTTTCGCCGAAGGTTTCGAGCATTATTCTTTCCGCATTGCCGCAGGAACTGCGCGCGGAAATCATCATTCGCATCGCGGGCATGGATCGCACGCCACCGGAGATTGTGCGCGAGGTGGAGCGCGTGCTCGAGCGCAAGATGGCCAACGTCTTCAGCCAGGGCTTTACCTTCGCTGGTGGTGTGAAGGAAGTCGCGGAGATTCTGAACAACATCGACCGGGGTTCGGAAAAAACCATCATGTCCGCGCTGGAAGAACGCGATCCCGAGTTGGCGGAAGAGATCGCGCGGCTGATGTTCACGTTCGACGACGTAATCAAGGTCGAAGACAGCGGAATCCAAAAGGCGCTGCGCGAAATCGATCAACGCGACCTGGCGTTGGCGCTCAAGACCGCGCAAACAGAACTGGCCGACAAGATCCTGCGCAACATGTCCGAACGCGCGCGCACGATGATCAAGGAAGAAATGGAATACATGGGCCCGGTGAAGTTGAAGAACGTGGAAGAGGCCCAGATGAAGATTGTCAGCATCATCCGACGTCTGGAAGATGCGGGCGAGATCGCGATCAACCGCGGCGGCGCCGGCGGTGGCGACGAGATCGTGGTCTAGGCACGGCAGCACGCGTGTGTCGAAAGTATTCAAGAGTTCAGCCCCGCTAGCGGCGAAGCCCCCGCGCCCAGGGCGCAGCGTGTCGGAGTACGAACGCCCAGACTTGAACCAAACGCCGGTGCTCGATGGGGAACTTCTTGAAGGGGAATCTGCTGTCGCACGGGCCGAGCGTGTTTTTAGCGAGGCGTATGCCGCGGGATTCCAGCAAGGCGAATCGGCGGCGCTGGCACAGTTTCAACAACAAGTCGGCGAAGCGCATAGCGCGCTCGAAAGCGCGGCACTCGCCCTGCAACAGGCACATGCGGCGTTTCTCGATTCGCTCGAACCGCAACTGGTCGAACTCGCCAAAGTGATGGCGTCAAAAATTTTGCGCCGCGAAGCCACCACCGACGACGAACTTGTACGTCGGACCGCGCGCGCCGCGATGGAAAATTTGACGGAACGCCAACTCGCGATTGTTCATCTCAATCCGGACGACATCGCAGGGCTTACGCAGCGGGGCGTCTCGATAGAAGCTGAGTTCCAATCGTTCGAGCGCGTCGAGATTGTGCCGGATGACGCGGTGCCACGCGGCGGATGCACGGTCGAGACCAAGACGGTAGACGTCGACGCGCGGCTTGATACGCAGTTGGCGCGCATCTTCGACGCGCTGGAGGAATAGCGGGTGGCAATTGCGCTTGAGAAGCGGGTTGAGCGCGCGCGGAACGCGCGCTCGATTGCCACGTACGGAAAAATTGTTGATGTAGTGGGCCTCACGATTGAAGCAACCGGCCCGCCGATGCACATCGGCGACCTTTGCTACATTCGCCCACCGCGCGGTGGCGAAATTGTCCCGGCGGAAGTCGTCGGATTCCGTGGCCATCGCATTCTGCTGATGCCCTTGGGCGATATGGCGGGCATCGCGCCGAACAGCCTCGTCGAACCGACCTTCAGCCCGCAATCAGTCCGCGTCGGGCTCGAATTACTGGGAAGAGTGATAGGAAGCATGGGGCTTCCGCTCGATGGCCGGCCGGTGCCGGCGTGCACCCAGAAAGTTGCGCTGTCTGCTTCTCCCCCATCGCCATTGCAGCGCAGGCGCATCACCGAGCCGATTGGAACGGGGATTCGCGCGATTGACGGTTGCAACACGATCGGCAAAGGCCAACGCGTCGGCATTCTCGCGGGCAGCGGCGTTGGCAAGAGCAAGCTGATAGGGATGATCGCGCGAAACACGAGCGCGGACGTAAATGTGATTGCGCTGGTCGGGGAACGGGGCCGGGAAGTCCGCGAGTTTATCGAGGCCGATCTCGGGCCACAGGGCCTTGCCCGATCCGTCGTGGTCGTCGCTACTTCAAACGAACCGGCGTTGATGCGCATCAAGGGCGCGCTCGTGGCGACCGCCATCGCGGAATGGTTTCGTGAACAGGGCGCGGACGTGCTGCTCATGATGGACAGCGTGACACGGTTTGCGATGGCGCAACGCGAAGTGGGGCTCGCGGTCGGCGAACCGCCCACCACGCGCGGCTACCCGCCGTCGGTGTTTGCGCTCTTGCCGAAACTGTTGGAACGCGCGGGCACCTCGGACAAAGGCAGCATCACTGGTATCTATACCGTGTTGGTGGAAGCAGATGACCTGAACGATCCCGTGGGCGATTCGGTCCGCAGCATACTCGACGGACATATCTCGCTTTCGCGCGCGCTGGCAAGTCGAAATCATTATCCGGCGATCGACATTCTGGAAAGCGTCAGCCGGTGTATGATGGATGTCGCGCCTGAAACGCACCGCATGCTCGCGGGCGAACTACGGCGCGTACTGGCGACGTATCGCGAAGCCGAAGACCTTATCAACATCGGCGCCTATGTCGATGGCAGCAATCAGGAGATTGACCGGTCGATACGATTGATTCCCGGCGTGAAACGGTTTTTGCAGCAGGGCATCTCGGACGCGACGAAGTTTTCGGATGTTCAAGGCTTGTTACATAAAGCCCTCAAGGGATAACGACGAATGACCCGGCCTTGGCACAAATACGCGGCGCTCGTGCGCATGCGACAACGCCAGGAACGCCTGAAAGCACAGGCGTTGGCGGAAGTGCGCCGCCAGATTCAATTCGCCGAACAGCAACGCGACGCCTTGACGGGTGAACAGCGTCGCATATTGGATGAGGCAGGCCAGGCTACGCGGCTGTCAATCGACGCCTACAAGGCCCAATCGTTTATTCACTACGAGCGACACCTTGCACGGCTAGCTGTCGACAAGGATGCTGAGATTCACGCACTGCGCAAAGAGGAAGACCGGCGTCGCGGCACGCTGGAAGACGCGATGAAACAACGCAAGGTCGTTGAGCAACTTTCCGAACGTGTTCGCCTCGCATTTCTGGAACATGTGCGCAAGGAAGAACAAAAACAGTTTGACGAGATCGCCTCGGTGCGCTCCGCGCTTGAACGGAGACCGGCAAGGCCATGAGATTCTACGTCATCATTACAATGTCGATTTTCGCGGGGTTCGCGGCGCTTGGTCTCGCGATCTACCTCTCGGGCGCGCTCACGCAGGAAGGTCTCCGGAAACTGCTTGACGTAGAGCCTGCGCCAGTGGAAACCACCGACGCGCCCGCATCGGAAGTGCAGATTCCGGAAGTGGTCAAAGCATTGAACGAGCGGGAAGCCGATCTTGACGCGCGCGAAGCGGCGTTGAAGACCGAGACCGCCCGGCTCGAAGAGTCCCGCGCGCAACTGGAAGAACTGCGCGCGGTGTTGCGCGACCTTGTCGCGGATGCGAGCAGCTCGCTGGATCAGGCGGATGCGGGGAAGCAGGCGCGCTTGCAGAATGTCGCAATGTCGCTCGCGGCGATGAAAGGCCCGCAAGCCGCGGAGGCCATCAGTTCCTGGGCGCCGGAAGATGCCGCTGTCGTGCTTCAAATGATTGAGAAGCGCGCGCGCGGTAAAATCCTCGACAGCCTTACGCCGGACCAAGCCGCGGCAATCCTTCGCGCAATGGAAAATGTAGAAGTCCCCCTGCCCGTTCCCGCGCCGTAGTATCGCTACGCTCCGCACTTTTCTTTTCTAATTGCTCCCCCACTGTCGAACCCGTCACATTGGCGCGGTTCACTTTTATGCTCTCCCCAACTACGCAACGTGACCTGTGGTTGCGTTGCGATTTGGCCTAACCAACGTTTAATTGAAAGGAGGTGAATCATGTGCAAATCAGCACGATTGAAGTACGCACGGAAGGTGTAGAACGCAACGGTCCCTCAAAGAAGAACAAGGGGCGCGATGACGGCAATGCGGAATCGGTTTTCGCATCGCTCTTCGCGCAAGCCAAGCAGGATACGCCCCGTGCAAAGGCTGCCGAAGCAAAATCGGACGACGAAAACGCTCCAAATGAAACTGCCGGCGTGAAGACGCAACAGAATCGGAAAAGTGAAACGGGTGGTCCGATTGCGGAGGCGAAGCCGGATGCAAAACCTGTTGTCACGAACGAAGGCGACGCCGCAGCGAAAGCGGAAGGCGAGCCCGAGCAGGTCAGCAGCGCGGCTATCAGCCAACCGCGGCAAACGGCGAAAAGCACGGCGAAGTACGTCGTGAATCCGTCGCCTGCGGGCGAAGTTGCGGTAACGGCCAAAGCACCGGCCGCAAGTCCGCCGGTATCGGTCCTGAACCCGGTTCCTAATGCCGACAACTTCGAGATACCGACGGTATCGCCTGCCGCAAAGGCTGTAGCGACGCCACTCGTGGCGGAAGTGCTGGGCAATGTTGCGGGCACGCCGGTGATCGCGGATCAGTCAGCAAGTAGCGCTGCTGGCATCGCGACGGTCGTCGTGGCGGAGCCAGTCGCGAAAGCATCGGCGGAACCGGTGGTCGAAGCCAAAGCATCGACAATCCCCGACGGGGTAGTAGTCGACGAGGTGGTCGTTGAACCGGCGAAGCCTGAGTTCACAGAAGTGCCGTTGGCTACGAATAGCAAGGCGGTATCAGGTGAGAATGCAGGCAAAGCGACCGAGTCGGTAAACGCCAGGCAAGCGTCCGCGGAAACCGCTCCCGCTCCACTACAAACGAGCGGAGTCGTATCCGAAGTCGATTCCAACGTCGCCGACGAGGCAAAAGTCGCAGTAACACAAGTCGACGAGACAAACGGTGAACCGGCGGCCGAATCAACTCCTTTGGGAGTCACGGTCGAGCCACTCGAAACCGCGGTCGAAGCGGACGAAAGCCTCGCCCAGCCGGTTCAAACTTCGCGACAAGTGACGGAGTCGGCTTCGCCGGACGGCGCAATCCGCACCACGATGGTGACGGAACTCCGTACGGAAGGAAACACCGGCACCGTGCAGCGCGAGGTGACTGTCGTAGAACGCACGACGTTGCAGGCACTGCCGGATCAGGCGTTGCGCGGCATTCGTTATCTCATTGGCAACGGTGAGCAAACGATGCGCGTTCGATTGTTGCCGGAATCGCTTGGCGAAGTGCGATTGGAAGTGACCACATCGCGGGGCGACGTGACCGTCAAGCTTGCAAGCGCAAGCGCGGCGGTTCGCGAGATTCTGCAGACCCACGCGCCCGGCCTTCGCGACGCCCTGTCACAGGATGGCGCGCAAACAGTGCGTGTCACGGTCTCGCAGGACATGTCGTCCAGCTCGTGGCAGTCCAGCAACGCGCAACGCCAAGGCTCGCAGCATGGCGGCGCGCCGCGAGAACACTTCGGCGCGGCATATGCCCCGCCCAAGCAAACACCACCCTCCGCCGGGGCACGGCGGGAGCCCACCCATAACGGGCGGCTCAACGTATTTGCATAACGAAAGGAGATCGACATGGGATTGATATCCGAAATCGGATCGGACCTGCGCGATCTGCTCAAGCCGATTGCACGAGGAAGCGATACCCTATCGCCCTTGAGCGAAGCGGCGGCGGGCACCTCCGTTCAGAAAGCGCTCTTGAGCGCAATCAAAAGCGGGTCGGACACGCAGTCACCGACGAGTGAACCCAAGAAAGATGAACTGGGCAAGGATACCTTCCTGCAGTTGCTGGTTCAGCAGATGCAGTATCAGGATCCGCTCGCGCCAACGGACAACGCGCAGATGATCGCGCAGTTGGCCCAGTTCTCCGCGCTCGAACAGATGAACAATCTGAACGCAAACTTCGAGACGATGTCCGGCAACATCGACCAGCTTAACTTTTTGTCCGCTTCTTCGATGATAGGGCGGACGGTTAGCGGGGTCGGTTCGGACGGCTCGATAATCAACGGCGAGGTCAAGGGTGTGACCATGCAGGGCAGCATCGTATACCTCACGATTGGCGACCGGCAGTTGTCCATGGCCGGGGTCCGCTCGATCGAGTGACGCCATGATTAATCGAGTCGATCTACATACGCGGTCCGCAGGCACGTCAACCGGTTCACCGTCCGTGACCCGGCCGGCGACGCCCTTTGCCGAAGTATTGGCGGGGCAGGTACGCAACGCTTCGAACGTGAAGTTCTCGGCGCACGCATCGCAACGCTTGAATGATCGCCATATAAACCTGACGCAGCAAGACCAGGCGCAGATCGCCCGCGCGGTGGACAAAGCCGCCGCAAAGGGATCGCGCGAGACCCTGCTGTTGATGGACAAAATGGCGTTGGTCGTGAGCGTGCCGAACCGGACCGTCATCACCGCAATGTCGCAGCATGAAATGGGCGACACCGTATTCACCAATATCGACAGCGCAGTGGTAGTCGGAAAAGATCCGGCCGCGGCGTTGCCGGCGCGAACGGGCCTGTAGCGATCCGTTTGCGTTGATTACAGTTTAAGAAACGAAATTCAGGGCAGGACCTCGGCGCTTCGAGGATGCTCGCGATACCGCCGAACGATTGACGCGGTATCACAACGTTGGAGATCAATTTTATGGGTTCAGCAATCTATGCGGGCGTAACCGGCTTACAAGTTCACCAACGCCGGTTGGACGTTATCGCAAGCAACATCGCAAACGTGAACACGACGGGCTATCGCAGCTCGCGCATGTTGTTCCAGGACCTCTTCTCACAAACCCTTTCAGGACCGAGCGCGCCAGTGGGGCAGTTCGGCGGCGGGAATCCGATGCAGGTCGGTCTCGGCGTACGCATCGGGTCGGTCGACACAAGCTTCACGCAGGGCACGCTGCAAACGACGGGGGTAGCATCCGATTTGGCCATTCAGGGCAACGGGTTCTTCATCCTCAGCGGGGGCAACGGCAACTTCTACACGCGTGATGGCTCCTTCGACATCAACGCGAACGGACAACTGATTGACTCGGCAACGGGCCTCTTTGTCCAAGGCTTCCAAGCCAACGGCGCGGGCGTCATTGATCCGAACAGCCCACTGACGAACCTGACCATTCCGGTCGGCAGCACCTCCATCGTGCGTTCGACGACACTGGGCACCATGGTCGGCAATCTCGACGCGGACGCCGCCGCCGGCGATACCGTGACCCGCACGATTCAGGTGTTCGATTCGCTCGGCACGCCGCGCGACATCGTCGTCACGTTTGAGAAAACAGCAACAACCAACGAATGGGAATGGTCGTTGTCTTCAACCGATACCGACATCAATACACTGTCTCCCAACCTGGGTACGCCCGGTACCATATTGTTTGACGCGGCAGGCAACGTCACCGCTGGTGGTATCGGGGCCGTCTCGATAACCTTCGACGCAGGCCTTCCCGCAACGCCGACGGACCCCTTCCTCTTCGACCTGAACTTTGAACAGCTCACGCAACTCTCGGACACGAGCGACGTAAACCTTCAGAATCAGGACGGATACCCGCGCGGCACGCTCGAATCGTTCAACATCGGTAACAACGGTGTGATCAACGGCGTGTTCTCGAATGGTCTCACGCAGGTCGTCGGCCAGGTGGCACTCGCCAACTTCGCGAACAACGGCGGTCTGCTACGCTACGGTGACAACCTGTTCCGCGACACGCCAAGCTCCGGCCCTGCGCAGGTGGGCCTTCCCAGTTCGGGCGGCCGTGGCACGGTATCGGGCGGCGTGCTGGAAGGCTCGAACGTGGATCTGGGCACCGAGTTCTCGAACCTGATCGTAACCCAGCGCGGCTTCCAGGCAAACGCGCGCACCATTACCACGGCGGACACCCTGCTTCAGGAAACCGTCAATCTCGTCCGATAACAGCCTCGGCTTAGGCCGATAAGAAGCGAACGGCCGGAGGGCAACCGCCCTCCGGCCGTTTTTCTTTCAGCGTGATTACGCGGGAACCCAAACTGTACGCCACGTAATAACGCGCCAGTAGGAGAGACTCACCCAAATCTCGACGCGCGGGACGGTCAAGCAGATGCGGCCATCGGCACAGCGGAAATAGAGGTAGACGACCGCGTTATACCCCCACTGCGGATGACCCCAAAGCGGGCTGCAGTTGTAGTTGAGGTAACGATACTCCTGCGAGAGCCGCGCCCATTCCTGCCTAACGCTATAGTCGTTGTACGCAACGCTGCCGGCATCGACGCAGTAGTTTCGCGCGGCCAGATACGGGCTGGCTGCCCGCTTTGCGTCGGGCAAGAGTTCTGCGGCCTGCGCAGCCAAGGCTTTCAATTGTTCGAGTGACTGCTTCGCGCCCTCGCCAGACACCTTGGCGCCGCGTCCTGATGCCGCGGCCTTCTCTCCCAGCTTCCAGTCGGCTGCGACATCTGCTTTACCAACAGGCGCGTCAAGAACCTTGAACATGATCACGTTGAGACAGGGGCCGCCCGCGTTACAGAGCGTGATGCATCCGTCGTCAACGGAGCCGGCGATAAGCACAACGGAAGCGTTACTGACGAACTCTTCTAATTGCGCCTGGCTGATAACGCTATTCGGGATAACCTCGAAAACTTCCGTGCCCGTGACCGGCGAACCGCCAAGAAATGCATAACAACTCGTCGATGGGGACTTGAACGTACCTATCCCCACGTAGAATCGACGCGACGTTGTCTCGATAGCAGCGCCAGTTCCGCTGCACGAAGCACATTGTGTGTCGCTCATCTTCAAAAATCCTCCCATTACCGCGAATCGCGGCGCCCCAAGCTTCCGGCTACCTTATATATACTATTCTAGGATAGTAATTTATGTCAATACACCAAACCTTTTAAAATTCTGGCTTGGGGAAAATGCGGTGTTGGTCAAGTCACAGGGAGGATATCGATGACTTCGTAAGCCAAAGCGGTGGCGCTGCCACCGCAATCCATACAAGTCGCCCTCCGAAAACCAGGCGTTTATATGGTGCTGCCGCAGAGTCCGCTTCGGACGGCGCTACAGCTTTGACTTTCACAACGCTGCGTGCAATTCGGCAGCATGATTTCTACGCTGCACTATAGTCGTTTCTTAGGGCGCGCGTAGCGCCATGCGCTCGACCAGCGGATCTTTGATTGCGCGCATTTGCCCCGCAATCTTTTCGCGAAGGGAATCCCGCATCGCCGCACTTTCGGGCACGTCTATAAGATTGCGGGTTTCACCCGGGTCCTTGGCAAGGTTGTACAACTCGTCCTTTCCCGGATTCTTAAGATCCAGCACAAGTTTCCACTCTGGTGTGCGTATCATGCGCAGGTCAGCTTCAGCCGTATGATGCATGCTGTATTCGCCGTAAAATGTATTGTCCCACGCAATGGACTTACCGAGCAGCAGCGGCGAAAAATCTCGGCCACGAATGTCCGTGGCCGAACGTGCTACACCCGCCAATGCAAGCAGCGTCGGATACCAATCGAGATTTGTGATCGCTTGCTCGATTTTGGCTCCCGGCGCGATATGGCCAGGCCAACGCACAATCAACGGTACCTGAAGCGAAGTATCGAACATGTTCGGCCGCTTCACGCTCGGCTGATCTTCCGATACGCCGCGTATTGCTTTCGTTATCCACGTCGCGTTGCCTTTGTGCATGAGCCCATGATGCCCAACGTTATAGCCATGATCGCTGGTGAAGATGACTATCGTGTTATCGGAAAGCTTTAGTTCGTCGAGAACCGCCAATACACGGCCCACATTGCGATCAACTCCCGACACGCTCTCAAGATAATCGCGCATGTACCCTTCTACGCGCTCGACATCAAGATCGGGATAGTCCGGGTTGGGCACGGTGAGCTTCTTGCCTTCGTACGCAGCTTCATCTTCCGCCGCATGCGGCGGCCAGGGCCGATGCGGCGAACGGTGATGAATCGAAAGCATAAACGGCTGTTTGTTCGCGTGGGCGCGAATGAATTCAATGCCGAGATCGGTCAGCACATCGACTGTAAGGCCCGGAACGGTCTTAGTCTCGCCTTCGATTTCCAATTCCGGATTCTCAACGGTGCTGCCACCGGAGCGAAAGCCCGCAAAGGATTGGTACCCGAAGGCGGAGGGATGAAATCGATCGGGCAGCCCGAGATGCCATTTCCCAACGAGCCCGGTGGCGTACCCCGCGTCGCGGAGTTCGCGCACCCATGACGAGGAGTTCGGCTCTAATCCCAGTTCCTGTTCCAAAACCGGCTTGATCCAATCGGTGATGCCGACTTCGGTGCCGTATCGGCTGGATAAGAGTCCAACACGCGACGGCGAACATACTGGGGT
>CALEZK010000607.1 GCA_937928585.1 uncultured bacterium
CGTTTGATCATCGCAGCATTTATCGGAGAGGCATCATGGCGGAAGTAGTCACCGTTTGCACGAAGTCGGACATACCGGTGGGCGAGGGAAAGGCATTCACCTGTGGTAAGCATCGGGTTGCCGTGTTCAATCTGGACGGAACCTTTCATGCAATCAGCGATGCCTGCCCGCACGCTGGCGGGCCGTTGTCCGACGGGTGGCTGGAAGGTTCCGAAGTGACTTGTCCATGGCACGGCTGGACGTTCGATGTAAAGCTGTGTGACGAGGATCCCAAAGATGGCGTCTGCCGATACAAAGTCTTGGTTGAAGGGGACGATATAAAAGTTGAAGTGCCGGACTAGGTTCTTGGAATACCGTGGACAAGAATTGAACGCTTGGACTTTTCCGCGAGCGCGGTATCCAGAATTGACAGCTCGGTGCCGTCTACAATCGTGTACAGGAACTCCTTGACGCCTTTCTTATCGAGCACGCTTACAAGCGCTTGTTCGAACGGCTTCTTGCCCGCCGCAACAACCTGACAACCGAGCGACACGTTGGGACTCAGCGGCGTGGTGCTGTCGATTTCCCGCTTCGCGTAGGCGGAATGAATGTTAGCACCGGCAATGGTAAATGTTCCTTCCAACCCAACGCGTGTGCCTGGAGCGGATTCCTCCTTGAGTTTGTAGCCGGGATCCTTGCCCCTATGGAGGCCACGAACATAGGTCACCTGTTTAGAATCCAGCCTTCCCACTCCGCGGCGCACGCTGCTAGATTCGGTTGTCATACGGTATTCAAGGACTTCCGTGATGCTATCAGGTCCGTCTATTACGACGTACAAAGTATCATCGTAAGTTTGATTGCCGTTGGGCTTGAGGCCCAACTTTAGATCCAGACCCCGAACGGCGACTGCGTTCGCGACGGTGCGGGTTCCGTCAGTCTCCATCCAATCGCCCCCTTTGAGCGCAACGAGCAGTTGGACTTCCGTCTTTATAGCGCGCGCATTTTCATCCTGATAGACGCGCCAGAATCCTTCATCGTCTTCGGGGATGACAATGGGCGGAAAGTTTTCATACAGGGCGAGCGTGAAGTTCTCGGCAGAAAGGACTTCACTGGTGCTTTCAGCAATTTCAGGTTCAGTCAGCAGGCGTAGCGGTCGCATGCGGACACTAATGGGTACTTCAGTAACCTTGCCTTTCTTGTCCACAGCTTCCAATGGAACGGTGTCCAATTCGATTGGACGCTGCGGACCGAGTTTTTGGTCTACGTAGCGCTGCAACCCAATCAGAAGGCGACGCTGAATCTCGTCGGTAATCTCTCGAATGCGCCGTTTCAGACGATCATCGCGAGACTCCGCCGATTTTCCTTTTGCTGGTTTCTCTTCGTTGTCCGACTTGGTAAGCAACTCCTGCGCAAGCAGTAGGCGAAGTTCCCGACGAAGCGCTTCGACGTCTACGCCCTGATTCTGCAGGGTATTGCCGATGTTGGAACCGGATTGCGGTGAGGGAACCCTGACTTGTGCGGTCGAACTGACCGCGAAGAACACTGCAACAAGTAGCGAAAGAATTATGAGGCGTTTCGCTTGGAGAAAAGGTGAAACGAGTAGATGGCGGTTGTTTCGCATGAGAAAACGATATCAATGCATGAGGCAAGCTGCAAGAGGTTCGTGGAAAGTTAAAAAACCGCCTCGTCGTACTATTGGAACGAGGCGGTCAAAATTCACGAAAGACTTGGGGGGGCTATTTCGAACGCGAGAAGCGCTTCCTAACGGCCAGTGCCACTAC
>CALEZK010000608.1 GCA_937928585.1 uncultured bacterium
GATTCCCAATTTCATGATCCAGGGTGGTTGCCCGGAAGGATCGGGAATGGGTGGTCCCGGCTATAAATTTCAGGACGAGTGCACGCCCGCGCTGAAACACAGCCGCCCTGGAATCCTGTCGATGGCCAACGCGGGACCGCGCACCAATGGCAGCCAGTTTTTCATCACCCACGTGCCCACCGACTGGCTCGACGGCAAACACACCGTATTCGGCGCGGTCACCGGACCGGAAGGTCAGGCTGTTGTCGACAGCATTGCGCAGAACGACAAGATCATCGGCATCGACATCGAGGGCGATACCGCGGAGCTCATCAGCCAGAATCAGGCGCAGATCGACGAGTGGAACGCGGTGTTGGACAAGAAGTATCCGCGCAAGCGCTAGGCGCTAACCGGGGTCTGTGACGACCGGAATTGCTGCCGAGGTTTTGTCCGCCAAGCATTCAGTATTTTGACATCGATAGGAGTGCGCGAATGTCCGAGACTAACCACATTCGCCGTCGCGATTTTTTGGCCGGGATTGGCGTGGCGGCGACGCTGGGCTACTCGGTGGTGGTGCAGGCGGACGAGTTGGTGGCGCAGCCCTTACCGGCGCAGGCCGCGGACGAGATTCGCGCGAAGCTGGATGAGCTGGCTGTGGAGACCTCGGTCGACGCGCGCATCGCTGCCGAACCCCACATGCACGTGGTTGAGATGGATTGCGACCTGCTTGTCGTCGGCGGTGGCATGGCGGGAGTCTGCGCGACGTTGGCCGCGGCGCGCCACGGGGCGAAGACCATCTTGATTCAGGATCGGTCGCGCCTTGGCGGCAATGCGAGCAGCGAAGTGCGGATGCACATTGTCGGTGCGGACCACCATGGCGGCAGGCCGGGTTGGCGCGAAGGCGGCATCCTTGAAGAGTTGCGGCTGGAAAATGCGGTTCGCAATCCTGAATCCAATTGGGAGATGTGGGACTTTATCCTGTACGACAAAGTCGTATCCGAGCCGAACGCGCGATTGATATTGGACAGCGCGCTCTACGCGGTGTCGATGGAGAATGGCCGCATCAAAGAGGCGATCGTGCGGTGCGACAAGACCGAGCACATCTATCGCATCAAGGCGAAGCAATACGCCGATTGCACGGGTGATTGCCGGATGGGACTCGAGGCTGGCGCGAAGATTCGCGTGGGCCACGAGGGCCGCGACGCGTTCAATGAACCCCTGGCGCCCGAAGTTGGGGGGACAGGCACGCTCGGCAGCAGCATTCTCTTCACATCGAAAGAATATGGTCGCCCGATGCCGTTCACGCCGCCGTCGTGGGCGCGCAAGATTGATAAGAGTCACCTCAAGCACCGGCGCATTGGTTCCTGGGAGTATGGGTACTGGTGGATTGAATGGGGCGGTCAGCACAACGCCATTCTCGATAACGAGCGCATACGGTTCGAGTTGTTGTCGATTGTGATGGGCGTGTGGGACTACATCAAGAATTCGGGTGAACACCCCGAAAGCGCGAACTGGGCGATGGACTGGGTCGGCATGATTCCAGGAAAACGCGCGAGCCGTCGAATGGACGGGCCGCACATCCTCACGCAACACGACCTGATGAATCTCACGGGTGAATTCGACGATGCCGCCGCGATTGGCGGATGGCCATTCGACAATCATCCGCCGACGGGATTCGACGATCCGGAGATTCCACCGTACGTTTCGATCGCACTGGCGGACACCTATAACATGCCGCTGCGCGCGTTCTACTCGGTGAATGTGCCGAACCTGTTCATGGCGGGACGAAACATCAGCACGTCCCACGTGGCATTTGGTTCCACGCGCGTGATGGCAACTTGCGCGGTGTCCGGGCAGGCCGTGGGTGTGGCAGCGGCGCTGTGCGCCTCGAAGGGAATTGATCCGCAGGCGCTGTATGACGACAAACCGCCGCTCAAGCGTTATCAGCAGATGTTATTGCGAGACGACCAGACGATTCGTAACGTGCGAAACGAAGATCCCGATGATCTCGCGCGAACCGCGCGCATCACCGCGTCGAGCGAGATCGAGCCCAGCAAGGCGGCAAGTATTATCAACGGGTTTGTGCGCGACCTTCCTGAGCAATGGATGAACCGCTGGGCGGGGCGATTGGAAGATGGCGGCGCGTGGATCGAGATTTCGTGGGATTCGCCGCAGACCATTTCGCAGGTGCAACTCACGTTTGATACCGGATTCGAACGTGAACTGACACTTTCCGAGCAGCGACCGCGCAAACAAAAAATGATACTTGCCCCGCAACCGGAGACGGTGAAGGACTATACCATCGCGTACCGCGATGCAAACGGCGCGTTCCAGGAAGTTGTCGCCGTAAGTGGGAATTATTTGAGACTGCGCCGACATGCACTTGGGCGCGTGAGCACGGATGCGATTCGCATCAACGTGACGGCAACCAACGGCGCGGGCGAGGCGCGCATCTTCGAGGTCCGCTGCTACGCGTGAATTGCGCGGCAATCTTCCGGGAAGCGCACCGTGCCGCCTTGTTGAATCGATTCATTTGCGATGATAGATGTCGCGGCGTTTTCGAGCCCGGTGTGCGCCGTGCAAATCGTTTGCAAATCTTTCGCGCGCGCCGCATGTACAAAGGCAACGAGCGCTGCGCGCGTGTCGTCCGCCGTGTTGCGCAGCTCCATTGCGCGACCGCGGTGCGCCCACGGGGTGTCCCGTGACGTGATGGATGCGCCGCTCAGTCCGTCGAGCGCCGGATCGAGCGGTGGGGACTGCGCAGCGATGGGCTGTGCGCCTTCCGAATAGAACAGTCCGAGTTTTGCGGACAGCAGCAGCGTGCCCTTGGTGCCCATGAACAATTCCGACGCGCCTTCGTGCGCGTTTGTGAGCACATACGAGCACGACGCGCGCACCACCTGCGGCTTGCCTTCGCCCGCGTCGGGCACCTCGTATGTGTAGGTGCAATAGACGTTGTCGCAGGCGTCGCGCCCGTCTTTCCAAAAATCCACGCCGCCGGTTGCGATAACGAGCGCAGGCGCACAGCGCAACAGCCGGTTCATAACATCCAATTGATGGATCGCGAGCTCTCCCATCAGGCCTTGTGCCGTTGGACTATACAGCCGCCAGTTTACGTCGCGCTCGCGCGTGGGCGACGCGGGTCTGCGCCAATTATGATTCAGATGCCAATGGCACTTGACGGAAGTGACAGTGCCGAGCATGCCCGAGCGAATCATGGCCTCCGCCTGTTCGTAAACCGCGTTTGCGCGGCGCTGTAGCCCGATCTGCACGACGGCATTTTGTTTATTTGCCAAAGCGGCGAGGCGCCGCGCGTCGTCGAGTGTGTGGCACATCATGCTTTCACAATAGACGGGGATGCCGCGATCGATCGCGGCGGTGCACATTGGCAGGTGTGATGCGGGCGGTGTCGCGACGACGAGCGCGTCGAGAGTTTCGGCCTCCAGCATTCGTTCAAACGCGCTGTAACGAGACAGGTTGTCCTGTGTCTTCGGTTGCGCGTCAGACAGATTGCCTTCGTCGGTGTCGCACAGGGCGACGATGCGCGCATCATCGATCGTTTCAAAAGCGTTGAGCAGCTCGCGGCCACGCGCGCCGAGTCCGACGATCCCGATGCGGAGTGTGTTGGTGCTCTTCGTTTCCGCGGCGATGCCCGCGGCAGCAATGCCCGTAATGGCGGCGGCGGACCGTATGAAATCCCTTCGGCTGCGCTCTCCAGTTTTCATGTGCTTATCGTCCTTGCCAAGATCATGGCGTCGCTACGCGCATGACAAACATCTGGCGCGTGCCATCTTCGGCAAGCGCGGGAAACAAAAACGCATCGCCCTTTCGATTCCAGGCGGGAGCGGGATCAATGCGGAGATCGCCATTGGTGCGACCGCCGACCGACATTGGGGCGCTGGTCGCGGTCAGGCCGTCTTTCATGCGGAAGACGGTGTAATTGTTCGCGCCGGATCTGTGAAAGCCGTTCACAAACCAACTTCCGTCGGTGGAAAGCGAAATGTCGCCCTCGGCGTTTACAAAGGTGTCGGCCTCGCCGATGTGGCCGGAAATTTCGCGCTTCACCGCGTCATAAATTGTTTGGCGTTTGTTTACATTTCCGATCAGACGGCTTCCGTCCAGCCATTCCGGGTGGCCGCCGATGAATTGCTTGTGAATGGTGAGTTCGCTGCCGTCCGGCCGCATCGTGATCGGCACGTTGATGCGCGGCACGCCTTCCGTCGGTTTGTGCCAGCCTCCCCGCACGAAAGCGTATACGAGAGAATCGTCGCGGCTGCACAGCGTGTGATTGATGAAGAGGGGGATGTCATCGACATCCGGCCGAATTGGACGAATACGATCGGCCAGTGCCGCGTAGGATACCGATAGGTGTTGCTCGCCCGTAGCGACATCCACGCGGAATATGCCGTCATCTGTCGGGTGAGACACGCCAGCGGTCCAGTCGAAGGCATCCTGGTATCCGGTGACGGGGCGCAGGCGCGCGAGCCTTCCATAGTTGATTGCCATGTAGAATCCGCCATTTTGCGCGACACCGCTATTCGCAATGGGGCGGTCGTCGAAGCGAAATTCCTTCAGTCTTCTTCCCGGCAAGCCTTCCGAGATGCCGTAGAGCACGGTGAACAACTTGCCTGTTTGCGGGTCGCGATCATTGAAGAAAAACTGTGTTTCGGCGGCCGCGGGGTTCCAATAAAACATGGTGCCCTGTTGTGGGTTCCATGCGCGCGTTTTCGTGAGTTGGATGGCGCGGTAAGCATCTTGCGTGTCGAGCAAGAGAATTTCGGCAGCATCGGAAGCGCCGGGCATGCGATCAATCGAATCGATCCGCAGCGCCAGAATATAGCGACCACTCGCGTTCCAGGGTATTGTGCGCACGTGGCCGATGTATCCGAAGAAATGGTGCTTGGGGCCGTGCGTGATCTGCTCGGACGTCAGCGTGATTGGCGCGTTTGCGAAGGCAAGCGTTGCCAGCGCGCAGAGGGTGAGCGACATGAGAGTTCCTTTCCAGATGCTTCGTTGGATGCGCGGTATTGTAGTCGGAAGTGTGGTCTTGGGGACAGCCACCCGCGTTGGCGTCGTCATGCTGTGAAAGGGAATGCATCGTTCGCGGGTGACAGTCCCCGGTTGTGTGCGGTTGGTGGTGTTGTGCTTTGGGTGTGGGTTTGGGGACAGCCACCCGCGCGGACGGCGTCATGTTGTGAATGGGAATGCATCGGGCGCGGGTGACAGTCCCCGAAAGAAAAATGGGGAACGGCTTGCTGGCCGTTCCCCAATGGAAATTGCGGACGAAGGACTAATCGGAGATAGTGAAGGTCCCGTTGCTGGAATCTTCAATGAGGCCGTTCGAAGTTGACACGACGCGCACGGCATATCCGCCGCCCGTAGCGATGTTGTCGGGCACGTTCCATTTTTGCTTGCCGTCGTTGTCGGTATTTGCCTTGATGTTGCTGACGAACGCGCCGTTTCGCCACAACTCGATGCGAACCTTGCTGCCGACGCTGCCAGTCGATCTCCAGGTAACCTTGAACTTTTCGCCGCGGACAAGCGTTTCGCCGCCATTCGGCTTTTTCACTTTCAGAGACCCGCCCACTTCGCCGTTCGAGCGAAGCAAGGTGTTTGAAACAATGTTGTTGTTTCCTGCGAAGTCTTTGAATGCGCCTGCATTTATCTTCGCGCTAAACGTGCCTGCGGCGGATGGCGTCAACGTAAAGCTGTATGCGAGGCCGCTTCCGCTGAAGCCGCTTACCGTTGCGTTAGACGTTACGATATCGCCCTGTGCAAATGATGTGCTGGGTTCGCTCAAGGTCACGCTGACCGCAATCGCGCCGTTCACCACCGTTGGCGATGCGCTCGCCAGCGTTGCGGTTGGCGGCGTGTTGTCGCTCGCGAGGAATTCATCGAAGTCGCGCGTCTGATCATTGTCGCGGTCCGTGCCCATGCGCGCGCCGTCGCCGACGGGCACAACGGTAAAGGTCAGTTCGCTGCCCACGGCGGCCAAAGCGAGAAGGTTCGCTTTGGAGATCAGGCCTTCCTCCGACCAATCGGGCAGGAACTGATTATTGCCCTGGTAGGTCCAGCCGCGCTGATAGCCGATAATCTTGCCTTTTACGATGACGTCGACCGCGCCGTTGTTCGCAATCGAAAGCATCTGATCGACCGTTGCGTTCTTCGCCGCGCTGTTCACCGTCACCTGTTTGCCCGTTGCCGCATGCGAATCATCGCTCGGCGGTCCCGGCGCTTCGGGGAACGGCCCTGGATTTCCGCCAGGCGCGAAACCACCGGAGAAGGAAAGCACCAACGCTGTAATGTCGGCTGTGTCTTGATCGCTTGTAAGACGAAACACCTGCTCGCTCACGAAACGCGCGACGCTGTCGACGCTTCCGTCGTGGAGAACGCCGAATCCGCTCAAGCTGGGGTTGCCCGGCGTCATTTCAAAGCCGGTCTTGTCAAACTGGTTGCGGAGCTGCGGCACTTTGAGCGCGCGATTCGTGGAGCCGTCGACGGAAACTAGCGCAAGGTGGCGTTCGCCGAGCGGTCCGGGTGGTAACGGCGTAAACGTAGGGATTCCTCCCGGGAATGTTAGCGAGGAATCGGTGCCGGCACCGGTTGGCAGGGTATGGCAAATGACGCATGTAAAATTGCCGCTATCGAGTGGCGCGGCTTGATTTCGATACAACTGCAATCCACGGGCGGCGTTGCCATTTGGCAGCGGGGCGCCTGCCGCCAAGGCGAATCGCCCATTTGCATACTGCCCGGGCAGCGGCATATTCGTCGGGAGCGTATTGTCGAAATTACGATTCGGATTTGGCGGCATATGAATGCTGGCGAGGAAATTCTCGAACTGCTGCATTTCCGGCGCGGTCAATCCGCCGCCGCCTTGCACCGGGTCATCACTTTGCAGACCGACGAACGCGCCATTGAATTCCTCAAGGCCATCGCGGTCGCCGCGCCAATGCAGCGGCTCCATGCCGATGATATCCTGCAGGGTTTGTGTCGTCATCGGCCCTTTCATCGGATGAAAATCTGTAAAGGCCGGAGAGGTACCACCGTCCAACAATCCCGGTATGCCCGCGCCCAGATTGTGCTGATTTGGATTGCCGGGCGGGTTCAGCAGCTTCACTTCGCCGGCGGGATCGCCGAGGTCCCAGGCGAGGCGGTCAAAGCGCGCGTCGATGTGGCAGGAGCCGCATGCGACGACACCGGAACCCGAATTACGGTGCGTGTCGTATAGATGTTTTCGCCCGGTTTTAATTGCCTGCGGCGTAGGATCGAAGAACGGTACGTTCGCGATTTCGGTCAAGGTGTTTGCATTCACCACCGAGACGGAACCATGAAAGCGGTTCAGCACGTAAAGCCGCTTGCGCTGATCATCGAGCGCCATGCCGGTTGGGCCTTCGCGCAGCGTCGTCGTCGCGCCGACACTCTTGCGATCGCCGGATGCGTTTATCGCGACAAGATTGTTCGAGCCCATGCCCGTGATGAAGCCGACCGTTCCCGAATCATTCCACAGTATGCCGCGCGGATCGCCGATCGACTTGTTGCGTTCCGCGACGGGCACCTGTCCGTCTACGTAAGGGTCGCCGCCCTGCGCCAGCGCGAGATGTTCGGCGTTGAGATCTTTAAGAATTGGATCCGCGCCCAGATTCGCAACGCGCGCCAACTGCACACGCAGGAACTTTCCATTCACGTTTGGTTCGAAGCGGACTTCGTTCGTTGCGTCCGTGCCGACGACCGTGATTTCACCGGATACGGGGTGCACGGCAATGGCCATGCACAGGTTCATCAGGTGTTCGATGTAGGTCACGCCGAGCGTTGCGGTGTTGATTACCGCAACGTCGTTGTCGATCAATTCCCAGCCGGGGTAGCGACCTGAGAGGGCGGCCTTGTTGCCCGTGATCCAGGGCGTCCAATCTTCGCCGTTATCATCCCGCCACACCCCTTCACTATCCTGCTTCACAATCAGCCCGACCGGTGGCGGGGTGCCATTGTTTGCCTTCGCGGGAATCCAGGGGTTGCCGTCCGTATTTTCGTCGTCCGGATCGTTTGGCGGGGGATTCACGCCGCCATAGGGCCCGTCCGGATCTTCCATTGCATCGTTTGGCGGAAAGAAATTGCCCAACGTGCCGTCGGCCCCACCGCCGATAATGGTGCTGCGGTTGCCCGATTCAAATATCGCCGCGTAGACGGTCAATTTGTCGGGGCTGACTGCCAGTGCGCGAGGGTCTTCGCCGAGAATGGGGATTGTAACCGGCGCGGACGCCGTGTTAGCCGGATCGAAGCGTTGCACGAGATTCACCTGCGAGCATGAAACGAAGGCGAACTCCGGATTGCCCGCGAAGACGACGTCGCAGGGCTCGTCGCCCGTGGCAATTGTCTTCAGCACACGCTGCGTTGGAATGTCGATGACGCTGATGCTGTCGGAAATATGGTTGACGGCCCAAAGCTCGTCGTCGTTGCGAAACCGTACCGTGACCGGGTCGTACCCGACGGGCACCGTACCGATGTGCAAGGCGTTTCCGGTCGACACGTTGAACAATTCGATCCGCGCATCGGCCGTATTGCACACCGCCAGAATCGTGCGGTTTGGACTGATGTCCACGGGATGGACTTGTGCCGTCTCGAAGTTTGTGAACCCGCCCTGACCCCACGCAACCGTTGCTCCCAAAAGCAACCCAAGCAAAAGCCGCACCTGCTTCATTGAAACGAACTCCCCTGACACGCCCTGCATTCGTACCCAAATTAGCCCGGGCCACTATAGCGGATATCACAGCTTGGTGGAAACCAAATATCTGTGGATTGGGCCGTGTTGCCCCGAATTTGGACAAAACAATTGACACATTCCGCTTCAAAGGCGATAATGAACAGTCCCTCTGTGCGGAGAGGGGCAATTGCATTTTCTGAACACTTGGGTGACTTGTGCAGAACCGTGGGCGGTTCCGTGCGGGTCAAGGTTTTCGCGGGGGTGCGGGAGCCTGAATCATGCATCGAATTCCGACCAATCGGCGGTTTGGACCGCCGGAAGTGCTGCTCATTCTTGTTGCGCTGGCTATCGTGGTGCCGCTCACGGCGTGGTGGCACGCATTCTGTCAACCGGCGGACCTTCCGCCTGCCGCGTATGCGCGCACCGGGGATCACGGCTTAATCATTCCCGCTGAACTGCCCGCGAACACGCGGACTTTTGCTGTCGTGGGCTATCTGTTCGATGGGAATGCCGCAGAGCGTACGTTGGCGATGTCCTATCTCCCGGGCTATGCCATGCCCAGCACAACCGATCCGAATCTGATTCTGTTGTTTGCCGTGACGGTGTTGGGCGCGATTGTGTGCGGTGTGTACAGCTTGTCGGTGTATCCCAGCATACGGCGGTACTGAGAATCTCGAACAAAAACTGCAGGAACCCCTATAGGGTTCACTCCGAGTTGTTATCAGCTTACCCAGGGTAGGCCCGCCTCCGTCGAAGCGACTTCGGTGGGCCAACCCTGGGCTGCACGCTGCAATCCCTTCGGGATAATCGAGTTTAGTTAGACGATCTAAGCGTCTTTGGATAGCGCTGCGTTTTCTTTCGTGCCGTAGCAGATAGTACACTCGGGGTTTGCTTTCGCTGCCCGAAAACTTCGAGAGGTACTAACGTGCGGATCGCATTTTGTTCGATGCTTTTGTGTGCCGCTGCTGTCGCCGAGGATGTTGTTTTACTAGAGGGCAGTTTTGACGCGTACCCTGCGGGCCCCGTGCTTGGCGTTGTTGGCGCGCACGCGGAATACCACTATCTGCCTGAGTCCACTCCGCGCGGCGAATGGGCCGTTTCTACCTATGGATCCGATGCGGAAACCCAGCTTGCCTGGCGCGCGATCCGTGTCGGTGGAAAAGCCGCCATGTTGATGGCGAGCCAGAACAAGTTTAACCATACGCACCCCGTGCTGGTCGCGGGTGAGCCGCTTTGGCAGGACTATACGCTGGAGGTCGACTTCGCACCCACTGAAGGCAAGGGGCAAAGCGGGGTAGTCGTTCGTTACGTTAATGACCGTTGTTACTATTTTTTTGGAATAGAAGATGGCAAGGCTGTCTTAATGCGCACGCGGCACGAGACAGCGTTTCGCCAGCCCGACGAAGCGATCCTCGCCGAAGCGCCCTTCACGCACACTCCCGGAGCAACCCTTCACGCCAGCGTATCGGTGAAAGGAAGCAAGATCACCGCGCGACTAAGCGACGACATCGTGCTAGAAGCCGACGACGCGACTTTTCCCGCCGGGCGCGTCGCGTTTTTGTCCGACTATCCCGCGACTTACCTGAGCGTTCGCGTCGTTATGCAGGCGGAAGAGAAGCGGCGTGTCGATGACGCCATCGCCGCCCGCGACGCGGTTGAACGCGAACTCCAATCCAGCCATCCCAAGCCTGTGGTGTGGAAGCGCGTATCACTTGGCGACGCGGGCGTTGGCCGCAATATGCGCTTCGGCGATTTGAACGGCGACGGTCAGGTCGATTTTCTTTCCGGGCAGGTAGTGCATTACGGACCCAAGGACAGCAACAGCGAGGTGAGCTGCATTACGGCGTTTACGTTCGATGGCGAAAAACTGTGGCAGACCGGCAAGCCGGACGCGTGGAAGAACCATCTCACCAATGACGTGGCATTGCAGATACACGATTGGGACGGCGACGGGAAGAACGAGGTTGTCTACTGCCAGAACTTTGAGATACTCGTCGCGGACGGCGCCACTGGCGAGATCAAAAAGCGCGCGCCAACGCCCGAAACGCCGCCGAATGCGAAGCCACCGCACAACGCGTTTCCGCGCGTGCTGGGGGACTCGATTTTCTTTTGCGATCTGCGGGGCACCGGCCGAAAGGCCGACATGATTCTTAAAGATCGCTACATGAACTATTGGGCGTACAACGAAGACCTCGAGATCATGTGGCGCGGCCAGTGCATGACCGGGCATTACCCTTATGCCGCCGATGTGGACGGCGACGGCAAAGACGAGGTGATGATCGGCTACACGCTGATTGATGACGATGGCACCAAGTTATGGTCGCTCGACAGCGGCATGAAAGATCACGCCGATGGCATCGCCATGGCAAAGTTCACGGAGAACGGACCGTGGCGCGCGTTCTGGGTTGGCAGCGACGAAGGAACGATCTTCGCGGATATGCAGGGCAACATTCTGAAACACCATCGCCTGGGTCACGTGCAGAATCCGGCAGTGGCCGAGTTTCGGCCTGATTTGCCGGGCCTGGAATCGGTGTCGGTAAATTATTGGGGCAATCAGGGCATCATTCATTTTTACGACGCCGAAGGCGATCCGTATCTCGAGTTTGAACCTTTCCAGCACGGCAGTCTGTGCATACCGGTGAATTGGACCGGCGCGCAGCCAGAATTGGTGGTGCTGTCCGTGAACGCGGATGAAGGCGGCATGGTGGACGGTTGGGGGCGTCGCGCGGTGCGGTTTCCTGCGGACGGGCATCCGGACATGTGCTACAACGTGTTGGACGTGACCGGCGACTGCCGCGATGAAGTGATCGTGTGGAGTCCGAATGAACTGTGGGTCTACACACAGGATGACAACCCGAAGCGCGGCACGTTGTACAAGCCGATACGCAACCCGCACGGCAACGATTCGAACTACCGCACAGTGGTCTCGCAACCGGCATGGTCGGAGTAAGCGGAAGTATGATCGCGCATCGATTCACCGGTGCTATCGCACTCGCGCTCGCGTGTGTTCTGCTCGTGATCGCGTCGCCCGCGGAGAGTTTGCTGAAGGCGTTTCCCACTGCCGAAGGCTTTGGTGCAACGACCCCGGGCGGTCGCGGCGGGAAGGTGCTCCTCGTCACGACTTTGGAAGACTACCTGCCGGGAAAAGAGCAACGCATTGAGGGAAGTCTGCGCGCGGCCGTGGAGACGGAGGGGCCGCGCACTCTTGTGTTTCGCGTTGGCGGCACCATTGCGCTGAAAGCGGATCTGTGGATTACGAAACCCTTCATCACCATCGCGGGCCAGTCCGCGCCCGGCGGTGGCATCTGCATTCGCGACTACCAGATTGTGCTTGGCACGAATGATGTCATTCTGCGTCACCTGCGCATACGTTCCGGCGACGTAACGCGCAAGGAGCAAATGTCGCTCGGCATTTTTGGTGGAAACAACAGCATTGTCGATCACTGCTCGATGTCGTGGGCGATTGACGAGGTGATGAGCTCGTTTGGAAACGTTCATAACCTGACCGTGCAGTGGAGCCTGATCGCCGAGGGACTTTCGAAGTCTTACCATCCGAAGGGCGAACACAGCAAAGGTTCCATACTGCAGGGCGACGGCGGCGTGAGCATTCATCACAGCGTCTACGCGCACAACTCCGCGCGAAACACGCGCATCGACAACATGCTGCTCGATTTTCGGAACAATGTGGTCTACAACTGGGGGTATCGCTGCGGCTACACCCACAGCGGGCCCATCTTCGTGAATTACATCAACAACGTATTCAAGCCGGGCCCTTCCACGCGCAAATCCGCCATCGAGCGCGTATTTGTTCCCGGCGACGACATTGCGCGCATGCATTTCGCTGGCAATCTGCATCTCGGGCAACCCGAAGCGAATATGAACAACGCGCTCTTGCTTTATCCCGACAAGGGCTATGACGCGGCGTTGTTGCGCGAGACCGTACTTGTGCAGGCGCCCTTTCTTGCACCGCAGGTTGCGACGGACCAGACGGACGCCGTGCTGGCGCGCGTGCTTGCCGATGCCGGCGCAACAAAACCGGCGCGCGACAGCGCAGACGCAAGGTTGATGCACGAAATAGAAACGGGCACGGGCCGAATCATCGATTCGCAGGACGATGTCGGCGGTTGGCCGGTGTTGGATGCCGGTGTTCCCGCAGAGGACGCAGACCTGGACGGAATGGCGGATGAGTGGGAGCGCGCCAATTCTTTGAACCCCGGCGATGCGACCGACAACATCGCTGACGCCGACACTGACGGCTACACCAACATTGAAGAACTTCTGAATGCAACCGACCCGCGTACACCCGAAGTGGATTGTGCTGTGGACAAGGCGGAGTTCACTTCGATTCAACAGCAGGCGCTTGAGTTGTCCGCCGCGGGCAGACGCGCGCAACTGGCGCGAAGCAACGCCGCAGTCGCCGCGAAGGAGGCACAAGTTGAATCGATCAAGCAGTCGCTGAACGTCACGATTTCGCCGCCATCACTGATCGAAGGCCGTGAGTACATCGAGGTGGCGCTAGGCGGCAAGTCGAAACTCCACCTTGTTCGCATCGCCGCCGGAAAATTTCTGATGGGATCTCCGGAATCAGAAGGCGGACTCGATAACGAGCGGCCGCAACACGAAGTTACGATCTCGCGTCCGTTTTACATGGCGGTGGTGCCCACTACAACCGCGCAGTACTGCGCGGTGCTCGGAGAAGACGCCCGTGAACTGACTGAAAAAACGCAGGACCTGCCGGCGAAAGAAGTGTCCTGGTTTGAGGCAGTCGAGTACTGCGAGATACTGTCTGAAATAACCGGCGCGAAATTCCGGCTGCCGACCGAGGCCGAATGGGAGTATGCCTGTCGCGCGGGGACTACCACCGCGTTTTATACAGGCGAAACCATTGCATCGACTCAGGCAAACTTCAACGCATTGGAGGCGTCACAGCTCAACCCGGCCGGGGATTTTCATTCGCGGATCATGCCCGTGCAAACGTATCCGCCGAATCCGTGGGGGTTGTTCGACATGCCGGGCAACGAAGCGGAATGGTGCCGGGACATTTGTTATCGGAAGTACACCACAAAGGCCGAAATCGATCCGGTGAACGACGGGCCCGACGGCGCGCGCGTACTGCGGGGCGGCAAATCGGGGAGCAAGGCCTTCTACGTGCGTTCGGCAAGCCGGTACGGATACACCCCGCATGTGGGGTACAGCTTTCGCATCGTGATGGAGGCGCCCTAACCCGCAAAGTTGCCTCTCCGCATTTCGGGTGGCACTATACCGCGTCTATCTCGTCCTCACGCGGTGCCTTTGATACATGAAAGTAGAATCCATTCCGTGATCCACGTTGAAAACTTCTATAAATCCTATCGCGACACCGTCGCGGTTGAAGATCTAAGCTTTGCGCTTGCGCCAGGCGAGATACTCGGCCTGGCCGGCCCAAATGGCGCGGGCAAGACGTCCACCATGCGATGCATTGCGGGGATCATTCCGCCGACGCGCGGTTCCGTTTCCGTGGCGGGGCACGATATCGTGCGCGACGCCATCGCGGCGAAAAGCCGGATCGCATATGTGCCAGATGATCCGAAACTGTTCGACACGTTGACGGTGTGGGAACACCTGGAGTTTGTGGCAGCCGCCTACCGCGTTCCGTCGTGGCAGGCGAAAGGGGAGGCCTTGCTCCAACGTTTCGAGCTTACGCCCAAGCAGACGGTGGTGGCGCAGGAATTGTCGCGCGGCATGCGCCAGAAAGTCGCGATCTGTTGCGCGTACCTGCACGAACCCGCGGCGATCCTGTTTGACGAACCGCACGTTGGCCTTGATCCGCGCGGCATTCGCACCATGAAAGATTCAATCCTCGAGCGGGCGAACGCGGGCGCGTGTGTGATTGTAAGCTCGCACCTGTTGGAGCTTGTGGAGGATATGTGCACTCACCTGCTGATTTTGCATAAAGGCAGGAGTCTGTATTTTGGCCGCATGAGCGAAGCGCGGAATGCCTTCGCGGAACTGGGCGGAGACGCCTCGCTCGAAGAGATATTCTTCCACGCGACCGAAGGCGACACGGGCCAGCCGTGATACATCCGGCGCTGCTACTGCTGGTGCGCATGCGATGGCGCGCCATGTTTCGCAAAACAGTCCGGGGCATCGGCACGGTCCGCGGCGCGCTGCTGTTCCTGCTGGGTTTGTCCCTCGTCATTCTTTGGCTGTTGCCCACGGTGATGTTGTCATTGCGCGGCGAGCGCGGCGACGTTGAAAGTTTTCGCACGATGATTCCGCTCGGCATGCTGGGGATGTGCCTGTTGTCGCTGATGACATCCGCGGGCGAGCGCGCCATCTATTTCTCGCCGGGCGAAGTGGAGTTTCTTTTTCCCGGGCCATTCTCCCGGCGCGAAGTGCTTGCGTACAAATTGTTGGGCACGGCGGCAAACGTGCTGATCGGCAGCCTTATCTTCTCCGTGTTTGTATTGCGCTACGCGTCATCGTGGTTCGCGGGATATGTCGGCGTGGTGCTCGCGCTGTTGTTCGTCCAGTATTTCACGATGGCCGCGATGATTTTGGGCGAGACAATGTCACAACGCGCGTATACGCGCGCGCGTAAAATAATCCTTTTCATTTTCGGCGCGTTGCTTGCGGTCATAGCGGGACAAGTGATGTCTATGCGCGCGGACGCGCGCGACGCGGGATTCCTGCTGCTGCTCAAGGATTCACCCTGGGTGCAGTATTTGCTCATGCCGTTGGCGCCCTTTGCCCGCGTGATGACCGCGGAATCGCTATTTCCCGATCTTGCGCTGTGGGCGGCCGTTTGTGTTGCGATGAATGCCACGTTGTTTTTTGTGATTGTCGGGCTTGACGCCGAATATCGGGAAACGGCCATTCGGATTAGTCAGCGCATCTACACGCGCATCCAGCACGCGCAACGCAGCGGGATGGCCCCGGCGGTCGTGAAGGCAGGCAAGCGCCGCATGCCGTTGCTGCCATGGTGGGGCGGCACCGGGCCGATCATCTGGCGTCAGTGTGTAAACGCGATACGCAACAGCCGCAGCATGCTCATGATTACCATCCTGTTGACGGTGGCGGTTGCCGTGCCCGCAATGCGCAACGACACTTCCGAACGCGGCATTGCCACTATTCTGACGATGCTGATTTGGCTGACGGTCATGATGTCAATGATGATTCGGTTCGACTTTCGCGCCGACATCGAGCGCATGGACTGGTTGAAGGTGCTGCCGATCCCGCCGTTGGCACTGTCGGCGGGGCAACTGGTTGTGCCGGTGGCAATCTGCACCGCGCTTCAGGTTTACCTTACCGCGATCGCGACCTATTTCATGGGGCGGCAGGAACTGATCCCGCTTATGCTCGTGTTTGGATTGCCCACCAACCTGCTGATGTTCGCGGCTGAGAACACCCTGTTTCTATTGATGCCAACGAAAAGCGCCGCGTTCAGCCCCGGCGACTTTCAGATGTTTGGCCGCCAACTTATATTTCTACTTGTAAAGACCCTTATTGTCGGCGCGGTGTGGGGGCTTTCATTTCTCGCAGGCGCGGCAGTTTACTTTCTCACGGGACAAAACACGACCGCGGGCGGCGTCGCCGTATGGTGCTGTCTTACCGTCGCGGCGATAGGGTGTATCGCCGCGGTCGCCTGGGCCTTCGGCCAGTACGACGTTAGCCGCGACACGCCTGCATAGCTGAACCGGGGGCTATGGCACCAGCGCGAGATAGTAGGGCGTGATGAACAGCGCCAGCAGGTAGAGCGGGTACAACAGAAGCGAAAGCGGGCTGCTCGCCAAAAGATCCAGAAATCCGCCAAAGTCAGGCATTTTTCATTCCTCTCGTCAATAAGTCCATGGCCCCTAAAGATCCTACGCCGAATCTACCGGCGCATTACACGTCAAATCAACCTGGCTGTCAGTGACCGCTACAGGTCTGTACCGGCATCCGCCTGCGGCCGCTTGGGTGTTGGCGGCGGTTCCGCGGGAGCGGCATCATTTTTTTCGGGTTCCGCATTCTCATAGGTGCTGGGAAAGACCGACACCATACCGGCGAAGACATACGCGTGACCCAGCAGATAGTACCGCGCGATAACACCGAGCAATAGAAACCACGTGACCAGTTTCGTGCCGCCGACGAACAAGATGATCATTCGGTACTGTCGAACGGGGATATCGCCGATCGACAACATTTGAAACGGCGAGAACGCAAGAAACGCGATGAGTCCGAGGATCGCGAACTGAAGGCCGCGCGCTTTTGCGTCCGCTGATTCAATCGGCACATCCAAGCAGCGCTGATAGGCGAAATAACCCAAGTAACCGGCCAGGGCGATCGTGATTACATGCGGCGAATTGACCATCGCGCTTTGGGTGGCCACCATGCCAGCCTCACGCGCGACGAAAAATAGCAATTCCGGATCGAACCCTACAAGGAAAAAGACCAACCAAAGCATATATGCGGGCAGGGTCCACAGGTCCCAATGCGAGTTGGTCTGGCTCAAAATACTGCTCCGGTCACGATCCATACGACTCAGGGCACGGACTGGGGTCCGTGCCCTGACCATTGGAGCAAACCCGCGCTTGAACTGTCAACCGTTAATCGGGTCTTACAAGCCTGACTTAATAACCGCGTCGCAGATTGGCCCGCGCGAGCGATGGCCTTTCAGCACCAAATGCGCGTAGTTCGGCAGGCCGCGCATCATTCGTACAATCCAGTTTAACGCGTTGTTGGACTCGTTCAGGTAGGGGTTGTCGACCTGCCGCGTGTCGCCGAGGCAGATGCATTTCACGTTTTCGCCCATGCGGGTGAGCAGCGCGCGAATCTCCGTGCGCGACAGGTTCTGCGTCTCGTCGACGATGACCACGGCATCTTCAATCGTCATGCCGCGAATGAAAGCCAAGGGCAGAATCTCAAACTTGGACGAGTCGAACTTGGAAGACGGATCCTTTGCTTCCTGAAAAACCTTGTTTGCCGGGCGCATCCCGTGGAGTTTATTCACGAGCCCGTACAGGTACCGCACGTACGGTTCCATTTTTTCGTCTACGTCGCCGGGGAGGTATCCCATCTTCGAACCGATCTCGATCAGCGGCTTCAATACGTAAATCTTGTCGAACCGCTTCTGCTCCAGCGTCATGAACAGGGCCGCGGCCAGCGCGAGGAAAGTCTTGCCATAGCCGGCGTCGCTCTGAAGCGAGACCAGATCGATTTGCTCGTGCAGGAGCAATTCGAACGCGAGATTCTGATAGGCGTTCCGCGGCCGCACCTTCCAGACTTCATGTTCGTAGTCAATGATGCGCGGGCCTTCGGGGCTATGGAACATCGGGCGGCCTTCGTGCCATTCAAAGCAATTGGCCGGCTTTTCGGCATCTTCTTCCGAAACAAAACCGGTGAATTGCTGGGATTCAGATTCAAATGGCTTTGAGCATTTGTATTCCTGGCTTTGGACGCCACTGAATTCCGCCATCAATTGCAGGATGCGATCATTGGTGACTAGAATGGGGTCGTCCAGCCCGGCGCCTTTGATCTCCTTCAGGATCTGCATGTCCACGCTTGGAATGAGCGATTCCGTGGACTCATCGCGGATGATGTGGACGACTTCGAGATTCTCGCGAATCGAGTCAATCGCTTTCGAGACGAGATGCTTGACGCGCGGTTCTTTTTTTAATTTGTCGAGTTCCAGTATCACGTGGAATGGGATGCCGACGGCATTTTCCTTGCCGTTACGCAGCACGCGTATGCAGTTGGGGTCTTCGAGCAAGGCGTTCGTATCGAGGATATAGCTTTTCTTCATGCCACTACTCCGGGAGGGGTGACTCTGCCTGTGATTGCTCTTCCACGCCAGGGTTGCGCTGCCTTCGTCGCCGATATCCTCCTTCCCGTCGCCACTGGAAAACACATCGCGCGCCTCCAAAGGGGGGCGCGCGTTTTCGTCCGATTCAATAGGCACAAATGCCGATTCGGGGATGGGTGAATCAGGTATGGGGGCCGCATGGGGTGGGGTCAAGGGCAGATCTCCCCGATACCGGAAAACAAGAGGATGGCGCTGCGGGCGGGCCAGAAGGCCGGGCCTGAAGCGGTGTGTCGCATCCGGTCTATGCGGCGAATCCTTCCGAGTACAAATGCCAGCGTAGGATTGGACTTTCCGTCCAGATAGTACCACGGGCAGTGCGAATTGTCCAACAAAAACACAAGATATGGTGGTTGATTAGAGAGGATGCTAGGCCTGCATGTATTCGGAGAGATATTCTTTCACGCGTTCGGCCTCGGCCTTCAGGTTATCGAAGGTTTGGGCGGCCGCGGCGATATCGCCCGAACGGCCAAGGTCTTCCAGGCACCGCGCCATATCCTGCAAGCTGTTTGCGCCCATATTGCCCGCGGAGCCCTTCAGCGCGTGCGCGGTCCGGCCAAGCGACCCCGCGTCCCCTTCGGCAATGACGCTGGCGAGATCGGCAAGGCGCTGTGTCGTGTCCGCGAGGAAGGTGATAATCAGTTCCGTTTCCAGGTCGGGGTCGCCCATGGTGATCTCGCTCAAGCGTTCCAGGTCGACGGGCGTGGCCGTTTTTGCAGGTGCTGCCGTTTCGATGAGTTTTCCTTTGCGAACCGGTGGGTCCTCGGAGAGAAACTCGCTCAGCGCTTTCTCAAGAGGGCCGGTGTGAATCGGTTTCGTCAGAACATCGTCCATGCCAGCGTCGAGACACTGTTCGTGATCGGCGCGCAGCACGGAAGCGGTCAGCGCGACGATAGGCGTGTAGCGCCGTTCCCCTTCGAACTTGCGAATCGCTCTAGTCGCTTCGAAGCCGTCCATTTCGGGCATATGGCAATCCATGAAGATGAGCCCGTACTCGGCTTTCTGCACTGCTTCAAACGCTTCTCTGCCGTTGTTGGCGATATCGCAGCGATAGCCGAGACTTTCCAGCATGCGCGTTGCGACTTTCTGATTGATGATGTTGTCTTCCACAAGCAGGATTTTCACGCGCTGACGCGATGCTTCCTTGATCGAGTGCTGCGTGATGATTCCCTGGCCTTTTGCGTTCGCGGAACTGCCGCGAACCGCAACCGCGGCGATTCCCTCGAGCAGGTGATCGCGTTTTACCGGTTTTGTGAGGTAGGCGGCATACCCCCGTTTTGCCATCTCCGCGGCGTCGCCGCGTTTTGGCCACGAGGTCACTAGCACCAGGCGCGTGCGGCTCAGGACGGGGTCCCCTTTCACATTTTCCGCGAAAGTCACGGCATCCATATTCTGCTGATGTTGTTCGATCAGCACGACCGAATAGGGAGTCGCATGGTTTGCCGCGGCGCGCATTCGTTCATATGCGGCGGCGGCATCCGTGGATTCATCCACCGACACGCCCCAGTTGCGAAGTTGCTCGCGATAGACCTTGCGCAC